>NZ_JAAGPM010000086.1:0-33000 GCF_017104865.1 Burkholderia sp. Ac-20349 | reverse complement strand
CACACGCGCGATTGCGCGGCGGTGCGGCGGATGAAGTCGAGGTTGTGGCGGACGGCGTCAGGGCGGATATGGGCGACGATGGGACGGGGCATGGCGATGTCTCGGATCGGATGTCGTTTGGCGCGCGTGGCGGCTGGCTCGGCCTCGGGCTCGGCGACACGCGCGGCGCGATGATGCGCGCCGCGTTCGAAGGTGTCGCGTTCGCGTTGCGCGCCGGGCTCGATGCGATCCGCGACGCCGATCGCAGCGATCCGGTGACGACGCTGCGTCTTGCGGGCGGCGGCTCGGTCGATCCGCGCTGGCGCCAGTTGCTGGCCGACGCACTGGGCACGTCGCTCCACGCGATCGACTGCCCGAACGCCGCGACGCGCGGCGCCGCGCTGCTCGCAGGCGTCGCGATCGGGCACTGGCGGGAAGACGCGCTGCACGCGCTGGCGCCGGCCGCGTCGCCGGTTGCCGCGCCGCGCGACGATCGCTTGCTGGCTGCACGCCACGCGCGCTTCGTCGATCTGTATGCGCGAACGGATGCATGGTTCACGACGGGCGTTTAAACTCGAACACTTGTTCTTTTGCGTCAGCGATGACGCATCGTGGCAAGCCGGCGACCGTTTCCCGCACGCGATGCGCGGCGGGACCGGCCATCATGGCGAGCACGAGATTCTTTCGCCGTGCCGCGCGCGATCGACGCGCGGCACGGCTTCGACAGCTTTGCATGGAACCCGGTGCGAAGCATGAAGCCGGCACGCTCGTGCTCGAGCACCACGCCGGTCGACATGAGCGCTGACGCGCGAACCCGGGCCGACCTCACACACAGACAGGAGTCACACGATGAAGACGAAAGCAGCGATTGCATGGAAGGCGGGCGCGCCGCTGACGATCGAGGAAGTCGATCTGGAAGGGCCGCGCGCAGGTGAAGTGCTGATCGAGGTGAAGGCGACGGGCATCTGTCACACCGATTACTACACGCTGTCGGGTGCGGATCCGGAAGGGATCTTCCCGGCGATCCTCGGCCATGAAGGCGCGGGCGTCGTGGTCGACGTCGGCCCCGGCGTCGGCACCCTGCGCAAGGGCGACCACGTGATTCCGCTCTACACGCCCGAATGCCGCGAGTGCAAGTTCTGCCTGTCGCGCAAGACCAACCTGTGCCAGAAGATCCGCGCGACGCAGGGCAAGGGGCTGATGCCCGACGCGACGTCGCGCTTCTCGCTCGACGGCAAGCCGCTGTTCCACTACATGGGCACGTCGACGTTCTCGAACTACATCGTCGTGCCGGAAATCGCGGTCGCGAAGGTGCGTGAGGACGCACCGTTCGACAAGATCTGCTACATCGGCTGCGGCGTGACGACGGGCGTCGGCGCGGTCGTGTACTCGGCGAAGGTCGAGGCGGGCGCGAACGTCGTCGTGTTCGGCCTCGGCGGCATCGGCCTGAACGTGATCCAGGGCGCGAAGATGGTCGGCGCGGACAAGATCATCGGCGTCGACATCAACCCGAAGCGCGTCGAGCTCGCGAAGAAGTTCGGGATGACGCACTTCATCAACCCGAACGAAGTCGAGAACGTGGTCGATCACATCGTGCAGCTGACCGATGGCGGCGCCGACTACTCGTTCGAATGCGTGGGCAACGTGAAGCTGATGCGCCAGGCGCTCGAGTGCACGCACAAGGGCTGGGGCCAGTCGTTCATCATCGGCGTGGCGGCAGCCGGCGAGGAAATCAGCACGCGTCCGTTCCAGCTCGTGACGGGTCGCGAGTGGAAGGGCTCGGCGTTCGGCGGCGCACGCGGCCGCACCGACGTGCCGAAGATCGTCGACTGGTACATGGAAGGCAAGATCAACATCGACGACCTGATCACGCACACGCTGCCGCTCGAGCGGATCAACGAAGGCTTCGACCTGATGAAGGCCGGCGAGTCGATCCGCTCGGTCGTGCTGTACTGACCGGGAGCGCACCGCGATGCTCGAACTCGTTTCCTCGCATGCGTGCCACGGCGGCGAGCAGCGTTTCTACCGTCACGATTCGGCGGCCATCGGCCTGCCGATGAAGTTCTCGGTGTACCTGCCGCCGCAGGCCGCGCACGGCCGCGTGCCGGCGCTGTTCTATCTCGCGGGGCTCACCTGCACCGATGAGACGTTCGCGATCAAGGCTGGCGCGCAGCAATACGCGGCGCAGCACGGCCTCGCGCTCGTGATGCCCGACACGAGCCCGCGCGGCGCGGGCGTGCCGGGCGAGACCGACGCGTGGGACTTCGGCGTCGGCGCGGGCTTCTATGTCGATGCGACCGAAGCGCCGTGGTCCGCGCATTACCGGATGGAGTCGTACGTGACGGGCGAGCTGCGCGAACTCGTCGCGGCCGAGCTGCCGATCGACGGCGCGCGGCTCGGGATCTTCGGGCACTCGATGGGCGGGCACGGCGCACTGACGCTCGCGCTGCGCCATCCGGGCCTGTACCGGTCGGTGTCGGCGTTCGCGCCGATCGCCGCGCCGACGCGCTGCCCGTGGGGCGAGAAGGCGTTCTCGGGCTATCTCGGCGCCGATCGCGAAGGATGGAAGGCACACGACGCGAGCGAGCTCGTCGCGCGCGCCGATGCGCCGAAGTTCGCGGACGGCATCCTCGTCGATCAGGGCCTCGCCGATCAGTTCCTCGCGAACCAGCTCAACCCCGACGTGTTCGAAGCTGCGTGCGAGAAGGCCGGCCAGCCGCTGACGCTGCGTCGTCATGCAGGCTACGACCACGGGTATTACTTCATCTCGACGTTCATCGCCGATCACATCGCGCATCACGCGCGCGTGCTCGCACGATGAGCGGGCAGGGAAGCTGGTAACGCCACGGCGCGCCGCGCGATCGCGGGCGCATGAAAAAACGCCGGCGCTGCCCTCGGGCACGCCGGCGTTTTCATTTCCGACAAGCGGCGATCAGTGGCGCCGCAACAGGCTCGCGCCGTACACGAGCGCCGACAGCGCGGTGATCCAGAAGCTCGTCGGCCAGTCGGTGTGATACGCGAGCACGATGCCGAGCCACGCTTCGAACAGCGCGAACAGCGCGGCGAGCAGCACGCCGGTCGACAGCCGCGTCGTCACGTTCTGCGCGGCGGCAGCCGGCCCGACCAGCAGCGTGAACACCAGCAGCACGCCGACGATCTGCGTCGCCGCGGCCACCGCGAGCGCGCACACCGCGAGGAACAGCATCGACACGGTGCGCAGCGACACGCCCTTGGCTTCGGCCAGTTCGGGCTGCAGCGACGCGAACAGCAGCGGCCGCGCGATCAGCGCGAGCGCGAGCAGGCTCACCGCGCCGATGCCGGCGAGCACCGCGAGCGTGTCGTGGCTGACCGCGAGCACGTTGCCGAACAGCAGCGCGGTGACCTGCGTTGCGAACGACGTGTAGAAATGCAGGAACAGCAGGCCGAAGCCGAGCGCGCCCGACAGGATCACCCCGATTGCGACGTCGCGGCCCGCGAGCTTTTCGCCGAGCGCGCCCATCCCGATCCCGGCCGCGAGCGTGAAGCCGACCATCCCCCAGATCGGCGAGATGCCGAGCAGTACCGCGCCCGTCGCGCCGGTGAAGCCGACGTGCGACAGCGCATGGCCGGCGAAGGTCTGCCCGCGCAGCACCAGGAAGTAGCCGACGATGCCCGCGAGCACCGCGACGATCCCCGACGCCGCGAAGGCGTTGATCATGAAGTCGTATTCAAACATCTTGCGAATGCCCGGGATGAGCGTGTCCGTGGTGGTGATGGCCGTGGCCGCCGCCACCGCCGTGCGAGTGACCGTCGTCGTCCTCGTGTTCGTGGTCGTGCTTCTCGATCTCGACGTCGCCCGACATCACGAAGATCTTGCCGTTCACGCGCATCACGTCGATCGGCGAACCGTAGAGCCGCGACAGCACGGGCTTCGTGATCACCTCGTCGACGGTGCCGAGCGCCGCGACGCCGTTGCCGAGATACAGCACGCGGTCGAGCGCGTTCAGCAGCGGATTCAGTTCGTGCGCGGAGAACAGCACGGTGATGCCGAGCTCGCGCTGCACGTTGCGCACGAGTTCGACGACGCCGCGCTGGTGGTTCGGGTCGAGGCTGATCAGCGGCTCGTCGAGCAGCAACAGCTTCGGGCTGCCGAGCAGGCACTGCGCGAGCAGCAGGCGCTGCCGCTCGCCGCCGGACAGTTCCGACAGCGGCCGGCGCGCGAGCGTCGGGCCGCCGACGAGATCGAGCACGCGGTCGACGTCGCGGCGCGTTGCCGCGTTCGTGTGCGGCAGCCCCCAGCGATGGCCGTCGGCGGCCATCGCGACGAAGTCGTAGCCGCGCATCCGGCGGTTCGCGAGGCCGCTCCTGATCTGCGGCATGTAGCCGATCGACGGATTGCCGCGCACGACCGGCACGCCGCCGACGGACAGCGTGCCGGCCGACACGGGCACGAGGCCGAGCACCGCGCGCATCAGCGTGGTCTTGCCCGCACCGTTCGGCCCGAGCACGCCGACGAATTCGCCGGGTTCGATCGAGAAGCTGACGTCGCGCAGGATCGTGCGTCCGCCCAGTTCGAGCGTGACGCGATCGACGGCGAGTGCGTGAGGAGTTGCGGTCATTTCGTTACGGTTGTTTATTTCTTGCCGGCGGCCAGCGCGGTCGCGAGCGCGTCGAGCTGGCCGGCCATCCATTGCTGGAAGGTCTTGCCGGCCGGCTGCGTCTCGGTGACGCTGACGGTCGGCACGCCGCCGTCGCGCGCGATCTTCAGCATGCGCTTGGTCATCGGTTCTTCAGCCTGGCTGTTGTAGATCAGTACACGAACCTGCTTCTTGCGCAGGTCGTTCTCGAACGCGGCGACATCCTGCGCGCTCGCCTCGGTGTCGTTCATCGTCGCGAGCTGGAAGCGCTGGTTGCGCATGTCGAGGCCGATCGCGTCGGACATGTAGCCGAACACGGGCTCGGTGGCCGTGACCGGCAGCCCCTTGTATTGCGCGCGCAGCGCGGCGACCTTGTCGTCGACGGGCTTCATCGACGCGACGAACTTCTGCAGGTTCGCGTCGTATTCGGCCTTGTTCGCCGGGTCGGCGCGGCCGAGCTCGGCGGCGATCGCGCGCGCGGCGGCCGGCATCGTTGCCGGGTCGTACCACAGGTGCGGGTTGTCGCCGGCCTTCTTGCCGACCAGATCGGCGACGACGATCGTCGCGCGCTTCGCCTGCTTCGACGCGCCGAGCAGCTTGCTCATCCACGGATCGTAGTTCGCGCCGTTGTAGATCACGACCTGCGCGTGCTGGAGCGCGCGGGCCGTTTTCGGGCTCGCTTCGAACAGGTGCGGATCCTGGTCCGGATTGCTGAGGATGCTCGTCACCGCGACACGGCTGCCGCCGATCTGCGACGCGACATCGCCGTAGAAATTCTCGGCGGCGACGACGTTGACGGTCGCGGCCTGCGCGAACGCAGGCGCCGCGAGCGACAGTGCGGCAACAGCAGTGGCGAGCCAGCGGACAGGCGACAGGGCACGCCGCGGCGCGCGCTTCAGGGCAATGGACATGGAACTCCTCGTTGGAAGGGGCGGCGCGGGCGCCGCGCGAGATGCGTCAGCGTTGCACGGGCTTGTGCTTGCAGTGCCCGCACAGGCCGCTCAGCTCGACGACCTGGTGGTGGACTTCGAAACCGTGCGCGGGCTCGCTCGCGGACAACTGCTTCGCGAGGTCGCCGCCGGGAATCTCGACGGTGTCGCCGCACGAATCGCAGATCAGGAACTGGCCTTCGTGCGGCACGCCGATCTCGCAGCACGCGAAGAACGCGTTCTTCGATTCGATCCGGTGGATGAAGCCGTGCTCGACGAGGAAATCCAGCGCACGATAGACGGTCGTGGGCGGCACGCGGCCGCGCTGCGGCTCGAGTTCGGCGAGCAGGTCGTACGCGCCGATCGGGCGCTGCGCGGCCAGCACGCGTTCGTAGACCTGACGGCGCAGCGGCGTCCACGCGAGCCCGTGCTCGGCGGCGAATGCGTCGGCCCGGGACAGCCGGGCGTCAATGGACGAGGAGGTAGCCATGGCGTGAGGCAGGGCGATGAAACAAAGTACGGCGATGATATAACGTATCGCCGCGCCGTGCAGCGCGATTTCCCCTTTCCGTCCTCGCTCCGTCCCCTTCATCGCCGATCCGGCCGCACCGCACCGTGCGGGCCGCGCCTTGCCGGGCGTGCGCGACGGGCCGCCACGCCGCGCCATCGTGCCGCAGTGCGTCATAGAAAGCCGTCACCTCGCCTTGACAGCGCGAATCGCGTATCCGATCATTCGATCACCAACAGAGCAATTGATCGGTTAGCGAGCGTTCGCTCACCTCGCAGCCGTCGTAACGCAGAACGAACCGGAGACAGCCAGTGAGACTGGAAGACAAGGTCGCGATCCTGACGGGCGCCGCAAGCGGCATCGGCGAGGCGGTCGCGCAACGCTATCTGGACGAGGGCGCGCGCTGCGTGCTCGTCGACGTGAAGCCGGCAGGCGGCTCGCTCGCGCGGCTCATCGAGGCACACCCTGGCCGCGCGGTGGCCGTCACCGCGGACGTCACGCGCCGCGATGACATCGAGCGCATCGTCGCCACGGCGGTCGAGCGCTTCGGCGGTGTCGACATCCTGTTCAACAATGCGGCGCTGTTCGACATGCGGCCGATCCTCGACGAATCGTGGGACGTGTTCGACCGGCTGTTCTCGGTCAACGTGAAAGGGCTGTTCTTCCTGATGCAGGCGGTCGCGCAGCGGATGGTCGAGCAGGGGCGCGGCGGCAAGATCGTCAACATGTCGTCGCAGGCCGGGCGTCGTGGCGAGGCGCTCGTTTCGCACTACTGCGCGACCAAGGCCGCGGTGATCAGCTATACGCAGTCGGCCGCGCTCGCGCTCGCGCCGCACCGGATCAACGTGAACGGCATCGCGCCGGGCGTCGTCGACACGCCGATGTGGGAGCAGGTCGATGCGCTGTTCGCGCGCTACGAGAACCGGCCGCTCGGCGAGAAGAAGCGGCTGGTCGGCGAAGCCGTGCCGCTCGGCCGCATGGGCGTGCCGGGCGACCTGACCGGCGCCGCGCTGTTTCTCGCGTCGTCCGACGCCGACTACATCACCGCCCAGACGCTGAACGTCGACGGCGGTAACTGGATGAGCTGACGTGGCGCCGCTCGCATGCGCCACCTGCCGGCCGGCTTGCGATGCAGCAGCATTGCTGCGCATCGTGGCCGCCGTCGAACGAGGAGGGCACGCCTGATGGCCGAGATCGTCGTTGCCGGCGAACTGCTGGCCGAATTCGTCGCCGCCGAGCGCGGCCAGGGTTTCGAGACGCCGGGCCTGTTCGAAGGGCCGTTCCCGAGCGGCGCGCCGGCGATCTTCGCCGACCAGGCCGCGCGGCTCGGCGCGCGCGTCGCGTATGCGGGCTGCGTCGGCCGCGACGCGTTTGGTGACGCGATCGTCGCGCGGCTCGAACGCGATGGGGTGGACGTCGCGCGGATCCGCCGCGTCGCACGTCCGACCGGCACTGCGTTCGTCGCATATCGCGACGACGGTTCGCGCAGCTTCGTGTTCGCGTTGTCCACCAGTGCGGCCGCGTGCGTCGATGCGTCCGATGTCGATACCGCGATGTTCGACGGCTGCCGTTACTTCCACGTGATGGGCTCGTCGCTGACGAGCGAATCGGCGATCGCGGCGGTGCAGCGCGGCGTGATCGAGGCCGCGCGCGCTGGCGCGAAGGTGTCGTTCGATCCGAACGTGCGGCCCGAAATGATGAGCTTTCGCCCGATGCGCGCGGCGCTCGACGCGATGCTCGCCGCGTGCCACCTGTTCCTGCCGAGCGAAGCCGACCTGCCGTTCTTCTGCGGGCCGCAGCCGGCCGAGCGCGCGATCGCGGGGCTGCTCGCGACGCATCCGTTGCTCGAGCGTGTCGTGCTGAAGCGCGGCGCGCAAGGCAGCGTCGCGTTCGACCGCGCGAACCGTGCGGAAGCGCCGGCGTTTCAGGTCGACGAAGTCGACCCGACCGGCGCCGGCGATTGCTTCGGCGGCACGCTGGTCGCGAGCCTCGTCGCGGGCGTGCCGATCGAGGCCGCGCTGCGCCGCGCGAACGCGGCCGGGGCGATCGCGGTCACGCGGCGCGGCCCGATGGAGGGCAACAGCAGCGCGGCCGAGATCGACCGCTTCCTGACCGAACGAGGTATCGCATGTCCGGCCTGACGACCTTCGCCGAACGTACACGTCCCGCGCACGCGGATGCCGTGCTGCGGATGATCTTCGACGCGAACCGCGCGGACGCGCAGCGCGGCATCTATTCGATCTGCAGCGCGCACCGGCTGGTGCTGGAGGCCGCGTGCGAAGCGGCCCGTGCGGACGGTTCGCCGCTGCTGATCGAGGCGACCTGCAACCAGGTGAACCATCTCGGCGGCTATACGGGCATGACGCCCGCCGATTTCCGCCGCGATGTCGACGCGATCGCGCAGCGTTGCGGGCTGGCACCGTCGGCGCTCGTGCTTGGCGGCGACCATCTCGGGCCGAACCCGTGGCGGCACCGCCGCGCGGCCGATGCGATGCGCGAGGCCGGCACGATGGTTGCCGCGTACGTCGAAGCGGGCTTCGAAAAGATCCACCTCGACGCGAGCATGGCGTGCGCCGACGATCCGCCGCGGCTCGACGATCGCACGATCGCCGCGCGCGCGGCCGAACTGTGCCGCGCGGCGGAAGACGCGGCGGCGCGCGCCGGCATCGCGCCGGTTTACGTGATCGGCACCGAGGTGCCGACGCCGGGCGGCGAAGTGAGCGATAACGACAGCGATGCGGCGATCGCACGGATCGCGGTCACGCGCAGCGACAGCATCGCGGCGACGCTCGATGCGCATCGCCGCGCGTTCGCGGCGGCCGGGCTCGACGATGCGTGGACGCGGGTCGTCGCGATCGTCGCACAGCCGGGCGTCGACTTCGACGATCGTCACGTGCTCGACTACGACAGCGCGAAGGCCGCGTCGCTCGGCGCGAGTATCCTGCAGACACCGGGCCTCGTGTTCGAGGCACATTCGACCGACTACCAGACCGAGGGCGCGCTCGCCGCGCTCGTGCGCGACCACTTCGCGGTACTGAAGGTCGGCCCCGCGCTGACGTTCGCGCTGCGCGAGGCGCTGTTCGCGCTGACCTTCATCGAGGATGCGCTGATCGGCGAGCCCGCGCAGCGCTCGCGGTTGCGCGACGTCGTCGACGCCGCGATGCGCGCGCAGCCCGAGCACTGGGCGCCGTACTACCGTGGCGACGAAACCGAACAGCGGCTCGCGCGCCAGTTCAGCTACAGCGACCGGATCCGCTACTACTGGCTGCAGCCGGCCGTCGCGGCCGCGGTCGAGCAGCTGTTCGACAACCTCGCGCGGCAGCCGGTGCCGGAGACGCTCGTCGCGCAGTGGTTGCCGGACGTGTACGCGGCCTGCCGCGCGGGCGGGCTCGCGAAGGCGCCGCGCGCCTGGGTGCGCCACCGGATACGCGACGTGATCGCGCACTATGCGCGCGCGTGCGGAATGCAGCGGCCGGCATGACGGGCCGCGAAGTCAACGCAGTACCGACGACACTTCGAACAAACACAGGAGACATGCCATGCAACGAAAGATGCTCGACGCCGCCGCACGCTGCTTCGCCGGAGCCGCGCTCGCGACGGCGGCCTGCGCCGCGTCCGCCGGCACGGTGACGATTGCGACGCTGAACAATCCCGACATGATCGAGCTGAAGAAGCTGTCGCCGGCCTTCGAGAAGGCGAACCCGGACATCAAGCTGAACTGGGTGATCCTCGAGGAGAACGTGCTGCGCCAGCGCGCGACGACCGACATCACGACCGGCAGCGGCCAGTTCGACGTGATGGCGATCGGCACCTACGAGGCGCCGCAGTGGGGCAAGCGCGGCTGGCTCGCGCCGATGACGGGCCTGCCCGCCGACTACGACCTGAACGACATCGTGAAGACCGCGCGCGACAGCCTGTCGTACAACGGCCAGCTGTACGCGCTGCCGTTCTACGTCGAGAGCTCGATGACGTTCTACCGCAAGGACCTGTTCGCGGCGAAGGGGCTGAAGATGCCCGACCAGCCGACCTACGACCAGATCGCCGAATTCGCGGACAAGCTCACCGACAAGGCGAAGGGCACCTACGGGATCTGCCTGCGCGGCAAGGCCGGGTGGGGCGAGAACATGGCGTACGTGTCGACGGTCGTGAACACGTTCGGCGGGCGCTGGTTCGACGAGAACTGGAATGCGCAGCTCACGTCGCCGGAGTGGAAGAAGGCGATCACGTTCTACGTGAACCTGCTGAAGAAAGACGGCCCGCCGGGAGCGAGCTCGAACGGCTTCAACGAGAACCTGACCCTGACCGCATCGGGCAAGTGCGCGATGTGGATCGACGCGACGGTCGCGGCCGGGATGCTCTATAACAAACAGCAGTCGCAGGTGGCTGACAAGATCGGCTTCGCGGCCGCGCCGGTCGCCGCCACGCCGAAGGGCTCGCACTGGCTGTGGGCATGGGCGCTGGCCGTGCCGAAGACGTCGAAGCAGCAGGACGCAGCACGCAAGTTCATCGCGTGGGCGACGTCGAAGCAGTACATCGAGATGGTCGGCAAGGACGAGGGCTGGGCGTCGGTGCCGCCGGGCACGCGCACGTCGACCTATCAGCGCCCCGAGTACAAGGCCGCCGCGCCGTTCTCGGACTTCGTGCTGAAGGCGATCGAGACGGCCGACCCGAACGATCCGTCGCTGAAGAAGGTGCCGTACACGGGCGTGCAGTACGTCGGGATTCCTGAATTCCAGTCGTTCGGCACGGTGGTCGGCCAGTCGATCGCCGGTGCGGTGGCGGGCCAGATGACGGTCGACCAGGCGCTTGCCGCCGGGCAGGCCGCCGCCGACCGCGCGGTGCGGCAGGCCGGCTACAAGAAGTAACGCGGCCCGCACCGTGCGCGGTGGCGCACGGTGCGTGTCGTCGAAGCTGACTGGCGGGCTGGCCTTCGCGCCCGCGCATCAACCGGAGGGACTCCGATCATGCGTCACCTGCGTCTTCCCCTGAGTCACGCTCACGCGCCGTCGGTCGGCGACGCGTCGTCGCCGCCCGGCGCGCCGCGCCGCGCGCGCGGCGGTGCGAGCTGGCTCGTCTCGCCGTCCGTCGCGGTGCTGCTGCTGTGGATGTCGATTCCGCTCGCGATGACGATCTGGTATTCGTTCTCGCGCTACAACCTGCTGAACCCGGACGTGAAGGGTTTCGCGGGCATCGACAACTATCGCTTCCTCGCGACCGATCCGTCGTTCCTGCCCGCGATCTGGCACACGCTCGTGCTGATCGGCGCGGTGCTCGCGATCACGGTGGTCGGCGGCGTGCTGATGGCCGTGCTGTTCGACCGCAAGTTCTACGGGCAGGGCGTCGCGCGCCTGCTCGCGATCGCGCCGTTCTTCGTGATGCCGACGGTGTCCGCGCTGATCTGGAAGAACATGATCCTGCACCCGGTCTACGGGCTCGTCGCGAACGCGATGCGCGCCCTCGGGATGACGCCGATCGACTGGTTCGCCGATTACCCGCTCACCGCCGTGATCATCATCGTCGCGTGGCAGTGGCTGCCGTTCGCGTTCCTGATCCTGTTCACCGCGATCCAGTCGCTCGACCAGGAGCAGAAGGAAGCCGCGCGCATCGACGGCGCCGGCCCGATCGCGATGTTCTTCTACATCACGCTGCCGCACCTGAAGCGCGCGATCGCCGTGGTCGTGATGATGGAGACGATCTTCCTGCTGTCGATCTTCGCGGAGATCTACACGACGACCGGCGGCGGCCCCGGCGATGCGACGACCAACCTGTCGTACCTGATCTACGCGCTCGGCCTGCAGCAGTTCGACGTCGGCCTCGCGTCCGCCGGCGGCATCATCGCCGTCGTGGTCGCGAACGTCGTGTCGTTCTTCCTCGTGCGGATGCTCGCGCGCAACCTGAAGGGAGAGTACGAGAAATGAGCGACCTGACCTTCGAAGGCCGGCGCGTGCCGGCCGTGTTCGACCTCGTGCGGCGCGCGCTGCCCGGCACGCTCGCGTGGCTGATCGCGCTGCTGCTGTTCTTCCCGATCTTCTGGATGGCGATCACCGCGTTCAAGACCGAGCAGCAGGCGTATGCGTCGACACTGTTCTTTATCCCGACGCTCGACAGCTTCCGCGAGGTGTTCGCACGCAGCAACTACTTCGCGTTCGCATGGAACTCGGTGCTGATCTCGGCGGGCGTCACGGTGATCTCGCTGCTGTTCGCGGTGCCGGCCGCGTACGCGATGGCGTTTTTCCCGAACCACCGCACGCAGAAGGTGCTGCTGTGGATGCTGTCGACGAAGATGATGCCGTCGGTCGGCGTGCTGGTGCCGATCTACCTGCTGTGGAAGAACGCGGGGCTGCTCGATACCGTGTCGGGCCTCGTGATCGTCTACACGCTGATCAACCTGCCGATCGCGGTGTGGATGACCTTCACGTACTTCAACGAGATCCCGAAGGACATCCTCGAAGCCGGGCGTATCGACGGCGCGTCGACGTGGCAGGAGATCGTCTACCTGCTGATGCCGATGGCGCTGCCTGGGCTCGCGTCCACCGCGCTGCTGCTCGTGATCCTGTCGTGGAACGAGGCGTTCTGGAGCATCAACCTGTCGAGCTCGAACGCCGCGCCGCTGACCGTATTCATCGCGTCGTATTCGAGCCCCGAAGGGCTGTTCTGGGCGAAGCTGTCCGCGGCTTCGTTGCTCGCGGTCGCGCCGATCCTGATCGTCGGCTGGCTGTCGCAAAAGCAGCTCGTGCGCGGGCTCACGTTCGGAGCCGTCAAATGACCGGGACGAACGTCTTGATCTGCGATTGCGACGGCGTGCTGATCGACAGCGAGGCCGTGGCGGCCGACGTGATCGTGCGCGAACTCGATGCACGCTGGCCGGGCGTCGATGCGCGGCCGGCCGTGATGCCGCTGCTCGGGCTGCGCATCGAACGCGTGCTGGCTGGCGCGGGCGAGGCCGTCGGGCGCACGCTGTCGGCCGACGATGTCGACGCGATCCGCCGTGCGGTCGAGGCGGCGGCCGTCAATGCGCCGATGGTCGACGGCATCGATGCGGCGCTGGCCGCGATCCGGCTGACGACGGCCTGCGCGAGCAACAGCTATCGCGCATACGTCGAGGCGGCACTGGC
This sequence comes from Burkholderia sp. Ac-20349, assembly GCF_017104865.1. Lineage (NCBI taxonomy): Bacteria > Pseudomonadati > Pseudomonadota > Betaproteobacteria > Burkholderiales > Burkholderiaceae > Burkholderia > Burkholderia sp. Ac-20349. The sequence continues at coordinate 19,853 of NZ_JAAGPM010000086.1, read as the reverse complement.
ACGCACGGGCCTCGCGCGCTTCTTCGGCGACCGGCTGTTCTGCGCGGACGCCGTCGCGCGGCCGAAGCCGGCGCCGGACGTGTATCTCGCGGCCGCGCGCACGCTCGGCGTCGCGCCCGCCCAGTGCCTCGTGGTCGAGGACAGCGCGACCGGCATCACCGCGGCCGCCGCGGCCGGCATGACCGTGCTCGGCTTCGTCGGCGGCGGGCACGCGTCGGCCGCGCAGATCGACGCACTGCGCGGGATCGGCGCGCGTCACGTATTCGACGACATGCACGAGCTGCCCGGCTACGTCGCGCGCTGGCAGGCGACCGGCGCGGTGCTGCCGAACTGACAATCACTGGCAACGCCAAGGCGCCGCGTTCGACGCGGCGCATCACGAACGAACGGAGACAGATCATGGCAAGCGTGCTCCTGCGCAACATCGCGAAGCGCTACGACGACACCGAAGTGCTGCGCAACGTGAACCTCGACATCGCCGACGGCGAATTCGTCGTGTTCGTCGGCCCGAGCGGCTGCGGCAAATCCACGCTGATGCGGATGATCGCCGGCCTCGAGGATATTTCGAGCGGCGACCTGCTGATCGACGGCGCGAAGGTCAACGACGTGCCGAGCGCGAAGCGCGGCATCGCGATGGTGTTCCAGTCGTATGCGCTGTACCCGCACATGACGCTGTACGACAACATGGCGTTCGGCCTGAAGCTCGCGGGCGCGAAGAAGCCGGAGATCGACCAGGCCGTGAAGCAGGCCGCGAAGATCCTGCACATCGACCATCTGCTCGACCGCAAGCCGAAGCAGCTGTCGGGCGGCCAGCGGCAGCGCGTCGCGATCGGCCGCGCGATCACGCGCAAGCCGAAGGTGTTCCTGTTCGACGAGCCGCTGTCGAACCTCGATGCGGCGCTGCGCGTGAAGATGCGGCTGGAGTTCGCGCGGCTGCACGACGAGCTGAAGACGACGATGATTTACGTGACGCACGACCAGGTCGAGGCGATGACGCTCGCGGACAAGATCGTCGTGCTGTCGGGCGGCGCGGTGCAGCAGGTCGGTACGCCGAACGAGTTGTATCACGCGCCGGCGAACCAGTTCGTCGCGGGTTTCATCGGCTCGCCGAAGATGAACTTCCTGAAGGGCGTCGTCGATTCGGTCGATGCGGGTGGCGTGCTCGTGCGCTTCGACAGCGGCGAGACGCAGCGCGTCGCAGTCGAGGCGGCGGGGCTGCAGCGCGGTGCGGCGGTGACGGTCGGCGTGCGGCCCGAGCACCTGAAAGTCGAAGCCGCGGCCGGCGGCGTGGCCGCGCGGACGATGGCCGTCGAATCGCTCGGCGATGCCGCGTATCTGTACGCGGAGTCGGCCGTTGCGCCGGACGGGCTGATCGCGCGGATTCCGCCGCTCGACACGTACCGCACCGGCGCGGCGCTGCACGTGCAGGCGGAAGCCGAGCACTGCCACCTGTTCGACGAGCACGGGCAGGCGTTGCCCCGGCTGAGCGTACACGCGAAGGCCGCATGACGGCCGGCCGCGCTCAAACCGGCAGGTGCGCGGCCATGTAGTCGACGAACGCGCGCAGTTTCGGCGTCGGGTGGCGGCCTGACGGCCACAGCACGTGGATCGGCGTGCAGCTCGCGACGTGTTCGTCGAGCACCGCGCGCAGCGTGCCGTCTTCGAGCGCATCGCGCACGAAGAAGATGGGCAGGCAGGCGATGCCGAGCCCCCGCAGCGCGAAGCATAAGCGCGCTTCCGCGCTGTTGCTGACCATCGCGACCGGCACCTCGGGCGACGTGCCCGTGCGCGGCACGCGCAGCGGCCAGGTTTCGAGCTTGCCGCTGGTCGGGAAGCGGTAGTGCAGGCAGCGGTGCTGCACGAGATCGGCCGGCGTGCGCGGCGTGCCGTGCCGGTCGAGATAGGCGGGCGATGCGACGAGGTGCTGGCGGAAGTGGCCGAGCAGCCGCGACGACAGCCGTGAGTCCGACGGCTGGCCGGTGCGCAGCACCGCGTCGAAGCCTTCGTCGACGACATCGACGAGCCGGTCGCTGAAATCGATGTCGAGCTCGATCTCCGGATACGTGGCCATGAAATCGGCGAGCACCGGCAGCAGCAACGTGCCGATCGTCGGCAGGCTCACGCGCAAGCGCCCGCGCGGCGCTTCGGCGCTGTGCGTCAGTTCCTGCTCGGCCGCGTCGAGCTCGGCGAGCACGCGCCGGCACCGTTCGAGAAAGCGCGTGCCCTCGGCCGTCAGCGTGATGCTGCGCGTGCTGCGGTGAAAGAGCCGCACGTTCAGGCGCGCCTCGAGCCGTGCGATGCGCTTGCCGATCGCCGACGCGGACAGCCCGAGCGCGCGGCCGGCCGCGACGAAGCTGCGCGTTTCCGCGACCTGAACGAACACGACGAAGCCGCCGAGGTTTTCCATGCGAGTTTCCGATTGCGGACGCCAGCGTCCGGATTGTCCGGAACTCTACCCCGGTTTTTCTTCTTGCGTCGGCTCCCTACGATGAGCGCTCGTTCACTGTATGAGGTCACGCCATGTCATCCCTGCCTGTCACCGCTTTGCGCGTGGAACCGGACGTCGCGCTGCGCCACCGGCTCGACGACGCACTCGATCGCGCGCTTGCCGACGAGCGCATGGTCGGCGCGGTCGTGCTGGTCGCGCAGGACGGCGAACTGCGCTATGCGCGCGCCGTCGGGCTCGCCGATCGCGAAGCCGGCACGCCGATGCGGGAAGACGCGCTGTTCCGCCTGTCGTCGGTCACGAAGCCGATCGTCGCGGCCGCCGCGATGCGGCTGGTCGCGGCCGGAAGCATCGCGCTCGACGAACCGGTCACGCGCTGGTTGCCCGAATTCCGCCCGACCTTGCCCGACGGCACGCCCGCCGTCATCACGTTGCGCCATCTGCTGTCGCATACGGCCGGCCTCGGCTACCGTTTCCTCGAAGCGGACGGCGACGGCCCGTATGCGCGCGCCGGCGTGTCGGACGGAATGGATCGCTCGGGCCTCTCGCTTGCCGAGAACCTGCGGCGTATCGCCGGCGTGCCGCTGCAGTTCGCGCCGGGCACGTCGTGGGGCTATTCGCTCGCGCTCGACGTGGTTGGCGCGCTGATCGAGGCGGTCGACGGGCGGCCGCTCGCCGACGCGGTGGCCGCGCTCGTCACGACACCGCTCGGGATGACCGACACCGCGTTCGTCGCGCACGATCCCACGCGCTTCGCGACGCCTTACGTGGGTACGCCGGGCGCCCCGCGCCGGATGGCGGACGTCGATCTCGTGCCGGTGTTCGACGGCACGATCGGCATCCGCTTCGAGCCGGCGCGCGCGTTCGATGCCGATGCGTGGCCGTCGGGCGGCGCGGGGATGGTCGGCACCGCGCGCGATTGCATGACGCTGCTCGACGCGCTGCGCACGGGCCGCGACGGCTGGCTCGGACGCGAATGGGGAGACGAGATGGCGCGCCTCCAGCCGGGTGCGCGCGAACTGCGGGATGTGCCCGGTTTCGGCTTCGGGCTCGGCTTTTCGGTGCTGCGCGATCCGGTGGCCGCGCAGTCGCCGGAGTCGGTCGGCACCTGGCGCGGCGGCGGTGCGTACGGGCATACGTGGTTCGTCGACCGCGCGGCCGGGCTGACGGTCGTCGCGTTTTCGAACACGCTGTACGAGGGCCTCAATGGGCGGATCGTGACCTGTGTGCGCGATACGGTCTACGGCGTCGACACCGGGAGCGCGGCATGAGCGACTGCACGTCGATCGATGACGAGATTGCCGTTCGACCGGTGCAGGCGAAGCAGGCGGCCGAACGCCTGCCGGTCGCGAACCTGCTGGCGCTCGCGACGGCCGGCTTCATCACGATCCTCACCGAAGCGCTGCCGGCCGGCCTGCTGCCGCTGATGAGCGTCGACCTGCGCGTGACCGAGGCGCTGATCGGCCAGCTCGTGACCGTGTATGCGCTCGGCTCGATCGTCGCGGCGATTCCGCTCGTCGCGGCGACGCGCGCGATGCGCCGGCGCGGCCTGCTGCTCGCGGCACTGGCGGGCTTCGTCGTGTCGAATGCGCTCACGGCCGTGTCGCCGTACTACGCGCTCACGCTCGCCGCGCGCTTCGTCGCGGGGATGGCGGCCGGGCTGCTGTGGGCGCTGCTGGCCGGCTACGCGAGCCGGATGGTCGATGCGTCGCTGCGCGGCCGTGCGATCGCGGTCGCGATGCTCGGCGCGCCGGTCGCGATGTCGATCGGCATTCCGGCCGGCACCGCACTCGGCGCGGCGCTCGGGTGGCGCGTCGCGTTTGCGGGCATCACGCTCGCGGCGCTCGTGCTGATCGGCTGGATCCGCGCGCGCGTGCCGGATTATCCGGGGCAGCAGGCCGGCACGCGCGAGCCCGTGCTCGGCGTGATGACACTGCCTGGCGTGCGGCCGGTGCTGACGGTGATGTTTGCTTACGTGCTCGCGCACAACATGCTGTACACGTACGTCGCGCCGTTCCTCGCGGGCGTGCGGATGGGCGCGCAGGTCGATGCGGTGCTGCTGGTGTTCGGTATCGCGTCGCTGGTCGGCATCGCGCTCACGGGCGCCTGGATCGGCGCCGCGCAGCGACGCCTGACGCTCGCCAGCATCGCGCTGTTCGCGATCGCGGCGGCGATGCTCGGCTCGGGTTCCGGAATGGCGATCGTGTACGCGGGCGTCGCGTTGTGGGGGCTGGCGTTCGGCGGTGCGCCGACGCTGTTCCAGACGGCCACCGCGAACGCGGCGGGGGACGCGGCCGACGTCGCGCAGTCGATGCTCGTGACGGTGTGGAACCTCGCGATCGCGGGCGGCGGCATCGCGGGCGGGATGCTGCTCGGCGCCACGGGTGCCGGTGCGATTCCGTGGGTGCTCGTCGCGCTGCTGGCGGCCGCGTGGGTCGGCGCGTGGCGTGCTCGCCGGCATGCGTTTCCGGCGCCGCGCACGGCTTGAGCGTTCGCTGCCGCGCGCGGTGCGCGGCTTCGACGTCAGGCCGCCTTTGCGTCGAGCGCCGCGCGTGCGCAGGTCTCGTCGGTGACGAGCCCCGACAGCCAGCCGCCGCGCAATGCGGCGATCACCGCGTCGCGTTTCTTCGGGCCGCCGGCGAACGCGATCGTCGGGCGCTTCGGCGGCGTGGCGAGCGACACGCTCGTCACGCGCGCGCTCGTCGATACGGCGATCTGCGTGCCCTGCGCATCGATCGGCACGCCGAGCAGCTCGGCCACCGCGCCGAGCGCGGTCATCTCGTCGCGTTCCTGTTCGGTGATGAAGCCGTCCTCGTAGAGCGGGCAGTGCGGGCCGATGTTGCCGATCCCGACGAACGCGACGTCGGCCTTGCCCGACAGCGCCTCGACGATCCGGTACAGCCGGTGATTGCACCACTGCGCGCGCTCGGCATCGCTGTCGGCGAACAGCGGCGCGGGCAGCAGGAAGTGCTTGCTGCCGGTTTTCTCGGAGATGTACTGCGCGACGTCGTAGCGGTTCGACGAACCGTCGGCCGCGATCGCGCCGACCATCGACACGAGCCGATGCTGCGGCCGGTCGATCTGCGCGATCTGCGCGACCGCGGCTTTCAGCGTCCGGCCGCTGCTGACCGCGATGACCATCGGCCGCGTTTCGTTCAGGTAGCGCTCCATCACCTGCGCGCCGGCGACCGCGAGCTTGCGGTCGATCGCGTCGGGTGCATCGGCATCGACGGGCACGACTTCGCACATCGCGAGGCCGTAGCGCTTCGACAGCTGCGCGCCGAGATCGAGACAGTCGGCGAGCTGGTGGTCGACGCGGACGCGGATCAGGTTCTTCTCGACCGCGAATGCGACGAGGCGCTGCGCGACCGGACGCGACACCTGCAGCTTTTCCGCGATTTCGTTCTGCGTGTCGCCCGCGACGTAGTAGAGCCACGCGGCACGCGTGGCGAGATCGAGTTTTTCTGAGGACTTGGACACGATAGCGATTCGGTTTGGATCTGGGCGGGCCGCATGACGGCATCCACTGTACCGCATGTCGCGCCCCTGGCCGACGGCCGGCGCGCGTGACCTGCGGGCGCTTACGCGAGCCGTGCGCGCGACGGTTCGTACAGCGGCCGCACGTGGCGGTACAGTGCGCGGAACGCATCGAGGCGTTCGCGCAGCAGCGCATGGCGGGCGGCATCCGGCGCGTATTCGGCACGCACCGGCGGCTTGGTCAGCACCGCATGCGGGTCGCCGCCGACGGCCAGCCAGCCGAGCCGCGCCGCGCCGAGTGCCGCGCCCGTTTCGCCGCCGCCGTGCTGGCGCGTGCGCACGTTCAGCGCATCGGCGATCAGTTGCGCCCAGAACGCGCTGCGCGCGCCGCCGCCGATCAGCGACAGCTGGTCGGTTTCGACGCCGGCCGCATGCAGCGCGTCGAGGCCGTCGGCGAGGCCGAGCGTCACGCCTTCGAGCACCGCGTAGCCGAGATGCGCGCGTTCGGTCGCATGCGTCATCCCGAAGAACACGCCCTGCGCGTACGGATCGTTGTGCGGCGTGCGCTCGCCGGACAGATAGGGCAGGAACAGCGGGGCCGTCGCGAGCGTGTCCGTGTCGAGCGCTTCGACTTCGGCGAGCAGCGCGGGCTCGTCGGTGCCGGTCAGCTTGCAGACCCAGCGCAGGCAGCTCGCGGCCGACAGCACGACGCTCATCAATTGCCAGCGATCGGGAATCGCGTGGCAGAACGCATGCACGGCCGATGCGGAGTTCGGCATGAAGCGGTCGCCGACTACGCTCAGCACGCCCGACGTGCCGAGCGACACGAAGCCGTCGCCCGCGTGGATCGCGCCGATGCCGAGCGCGCTCGTCGCGTTGTCGCCGCCGCCGCCGGCCACCACGACGGCTTCCGACAGCCCGAGTTCGCGTGCGACATCCACGCGCAGCGTGCCGGACGGCGCATTGCCTTCGACGATGCGGGGCATCTGGTCGCGCGTCATCCCGCACGCGGCGAGCAGCGCGTCGGACCAGTCGCGGCGCGCGACGTCGAGCCACAGCGTGCCGGCCGCGTCGGAGGGATCGGACACCTTCGCGCCGGTCAGCCGGAACCGCAGGTAGTCCTTCGGCATCAGCACGCAGGCGGTCGCCGCGAACACGGCGGGTTCGTGCTTCGCGACCCACAGCAGTTTCGGCGCGGTGAAGCCCGGCATCGCGAGATTGCCCGCCAGCGTGTGGAGATCGGGCGCGCGTTCGGTGAGCAGCGCGCATTCGTCGGCGCAGCGCATGTCGTTCCACAGGATCGCGGGGCGCAGCACGCGATCGTCGCGGCCGAGCAGCACGGCGCCGTGCATCTGGCCCGACAGGCCGATGCCGCGCACGGCCGCGAATTCGTGCGGATGCCGCTCGCGCAGGCCGGCGAGCGCGGCGAGCGTACCTTGCCACCAGTCGTCCGGATGCTGTTCGGCCCAGCGCGGATGCGGCCGCGACACGGTGAACGGCGAGCCGGCGGTGCCGACGACCGTGCCGTCCGGGGCGAGCAGCAACACCTTCACTTCCGAGGTGCCGAGGTCGATGCCGAGATACATGAGCGATCCGTTCCGTCAGTGGGGAGTCGCTACTTTAGCCGCGCGGCCGTGCACGTGCCAAGGCAGGTTCGCCCGGATGCGCGTCAGCGTGCCGCGAGCCATGTGTCGACACGCCAGAGTCCGCCGCGCATGGCTTCGAACAGCGCCGCGTTGCCGGCGAGCGAGCCCCACAGCGCGCGGCTCGCGCATAGCGCGACGACCGGGTCGTCGGCCCCGACGATCGCCCGTGCGGCGCTTTCGTCCATCACGCCGTCCTGGTACGCGTACGGCAAGGTGCCGCGCGCCCAGCGTTCGAGAAAGCGCAGGAACAGCGCGGGCAATACGGCGGTGGCGACCGGCGCCGCGCCGCGTGCGAACGATTCGACCAGCGTCGGCGCGATGAAGCCGGGGATCTTCGAGAAACCGTCGGCCGCGACGCGCTGGTTCGTGTCGAGCACGTACGGGTTGCCGAAGCGTTCGAGCACGACGTCGCGGTAGCGTGCGAGATCGAGCGGGCTCGGCGTGAGGCACGGGATCACGTCCTGCGTCACGTAGTCGTGCGCGAAGCGGCGGATCGCCGCGTCATGCGTGCCTTCGTGGATATACGTGTGGCCCGCGAGCGTGCCGGCCCACGCGATGCAGCTGTGCGTTGCGTTGAGGATACGGATCTTCGCTTCCTCGTACGGGTGTACATCGTCGACGAGTTCGGCGCCAGCCAGCTCCCAGCGCGGCCGGCCGGCCGCGAAGCGGTCCTCGATCACCCACTGGATGAACGATTCGCCCATCACGGGGCACGCGTCGTCGAAGCCGGTGGCCGCCAGCACGCGCTCGCGCACGTCGGCGGTCGGGCGCGGCGTGATGCGATCGACCATCGCGCTCGGCGTGGCGACGTTCGCATCGAACCACGCGAGCAGGTCGGCCTGCCCGCGCCGTTCGAGGAATTCGCGCATGCCCGCGCGAAAGCGCGCGCCGTTGTTGCGCAGGTTGTCGCAGCTCTGCAGCGTGAGCGGGCCCGCGCCGCGCTTCACGCGTTCGGCGAGCAGCGCGGCGAGCGCGCCGTACAGCGTCGTGCGTGCACCCTGCAGGTCGGCCGCGAGATCGGCGTTCGCGACGTCGAGCCGGTTGTGTTCGTCGAGGTAGTAGCCGCCTTCGGTGACGGTGAACGACACGATCCGGCACGCCGGATCGGCGCCGGCGTCGATCAGCGCGGCGAGATCGATCGACCACGGCAGCACGCGCGTGATCGCGCGGATCGTCTCGTACGCGCGCTCGCCTTGCGGCGTGACGGTTTCGAGCGTGTAGGCGCCGTGCTGCGCGGCGAGCGCGTCCATTGTCGCGTGCATGTCGTCGCGGATGTTGCCGACGGTCAGCGACCAGCGCGCGTCGGCCGGGACGACCGCGTTCACGCGATGCAGATACCACGCCTGGTGCGCGCGGTGAAACGAGCCCGCGCCGATGTGCAGCAGCACGGGCGTGCGGGCGGAGGGCGATTCGGTCATCAGAATTTTCTCCGAGAAACCCCGCCATTTCGCCGAAGGGCACTTCCTTCGGGGCGGATAGCGGGAAGGAAAGGCGTGCTGTTGACAGGCAGCTTCGTCCACGGGTTAGGATCACCGGCATGATCCTTGTCTACCGCTATCGCGTGAAGTCGCTCAATGGGCTGCTCAACAAGCAGAGCCGTGCGGTGAACTACGTCTGGAACTTCTGCAACGACACGCAGAAGCACGCGCTCAAGTGGGGCAAGAAGTGTCCTACAGGATTCGACCTGAACGTGCTGACGACCGGCAGCAGCAAGGAACTCGGTATTCACTCCGGCACGGTCAATGCGACGTGCGAGCAATACGCGAAGTCGCGCAGTCAGCACCGTCGGCCCTACCTGCGCTATCGGGGCAGGAAGTCGCTCGGCTGGGTGCCGATGAAGGGCCGAGACCTGAAGCGTGAAGGCGATGCGTTCCGCTTTGCCGGCAACACGTTTCGCGTGTTCAACAGTCGACCGCTTCCCGGAGGCAGGATCAAGGACGGAACCAACTTTGCGCAGGATGCACGCGGCAACTGGTTTCTGAACATCGTGATCGAGATGCCGGATGTGCAGGCCCGCCCGATCCGTTCCGGCGTCGGCATCGATCTCGGCCTGAAAGACTTCGCCACACTTTCGACCGGCGAGAAGTTGCCGAATGACCGGTTCGGCCGACGCGCGGCGGAAAAGCTCGCGAAAGCGCAGCGGGCGCGAAAGCACAAGCGGCATATCGCGAAGTTGCACGCCAAGGTGGCGAACGCCCGTGCCGATTTCCAACACAAGCTCGCGCTCGATCTGGTGCGGCGTTTCGATTACATCGCGGTCGGCAACGTGTCGGCCGCGAAGCTCGCCAGAACCAGGATGGCGAAGAGCGTCTACGACGCATCCTGGTCGTCTTTCCGGGACAAACTCCGTTAGAAAGCGATCGCGCACGGAGCCACGTTCGAGGAAGTCGACGAAAGCGGTTCGACCCAGTCCTGTTCGTCGTGCGGGTCGAAAGACAGCACGACGCGGCCGAAAGGTATCGCGGGACTGCGAGTAAGAGAGTGGGCCTGCAGTGACTGTGGTGTCGAGCATGATCGAGATACCAACGCTGCGTTGAACATTCTCCGATGCGGACGTGCATCGCCAGATGTGGGAATCCTCCGCCTTTAGGCGGAGGAGGACGTCAACCGGTGTCTCCTGTTGCGATCATTGCTGTCGAATACGATCATTTGCTCTACGTGTGAGCGAATGATCGTATTCGGGCGAGCGAAAGTCAAGGCGGGGAAACGGCATTTCGATGGTGCGCTGCGGCGGCGCGCGGGCCGGGCGGCGCGGGGAGGGTGCGAACGGGCGGCCGGCGCGGCAAGCGCCGTCAGCGTCCTTCGCGCGTCAACGCGACGAGTTCCTCGAGCAGCTTGCCAGCGGGCCCCGGCAGGATGCCGTGACGGCGCCGGAACGCGGTGAGCGTGCGCACCGCGACGACCTCGCGCACGGGCAGCGTGTCGATCGTGCCGGCCCGCTGCTCGGCGCCGTACATCGGCTCGGCCATCCAGCTCAGGAAGCCGGCATGCGCGACGAGGCTCTTCAATGTCGTGACCGAGCGCGTCTCGACCGCGATGTCGGGCAGCGCGAGCCCGTGCGCGTCGAAGGTCGCGCGCATGTGGTCGAACGGCGCGGTGCCGCGCGGCGGAATCGCCCAGCGCGCGTGCAGCGTGTCGGCGAGCGTCGGCGCGCGGCCGAGCGCGCGCAGTGGATGGTGCGGCGCCGCAACGATATGGCTGCGATCTTCCCAGCGGCACTCGGGAATCGCGACGATCTCGTCGGTGTCGGGCCCGTGCGCGGACAGCGCGAGATCGATCTCGTGCTTGTTCAGCCCTTCGGCGAGCCGGTCCCACACGCCTTCGATGATCTCGACGCGCAGGTTCGGCCAGCGGTCGAGCACGCGGCCCACCGCGACCGGCAGCACGAGGCTCGCGATGCTGCCCACGGTACCGACCTTGATCGTGCCCTTCGCGAACCCGCGCATCGCGTCGAGCTCCTCGCGCGCGTGCTCGGCCTCGTGCTGCAGCAGCGTCGCGTGCGGCAGCAGCGCCTCGCCGAACGCGGTGAGCTGCACGCCCTTCGAGTGACGCTCGAACAAGGGCGCGCCGACCTGGTCCTCGAGCCGCTTCAGGATCCGGCTCAGTGCCGGTTGCGTCACGTGCAGCGCGTCGGCGGCGCGGCCGAGGCTGCCGCACGCGACGATCGTCGTGAAGGCGCGCAATTGTCGGAGATCGAAAGTCATGCCGGAATGTAATGGCTTATCGCAGAAAATACAGTATCCGAGAATGGGTTGCGCTTCGATACTGTGGAAACCGCCAAGCCACCGAGGAGCGCCGAGCATGTCCGGCCATTCGTCCCCTTCCGCCGCATCGATCACCGTTCGCGATGCGATGATCGACCTGCTTCGCCAGTTCGGCATCGACCGCGTGTTCGGCAATCCCGGCTCGACCGAGCTGCCGATGTTCCGCGACTTCCCCGACGATTTCCGCTACGTGCTCGGTTTGCATGAAGCCGTCGTGGTCGGGATGGCCGACGGCCATGCGCAGGCCACCGGCAATGCGGCGGTCGTCAACCTGCATTCGGCGGCCGGCGTCGGCAACGCGATGGGCAATCTGTTCACCGCCTTCAAGAACCGCACGCCGCTGATCGTCACCGCGGGCCAGCAGGCACGCGCGATCCTGCCGTTCGACCCGTTCCTCGGCGCGACGCAGGCTGCCGAGCTGCCGAAGCCGTACGTGAAATGGAGCATCGAGCCCGCGCGCGCGCAGGACGTGCCGGCCGCGATCGCGCGTGCGTACCGCATCGCGATGCAGGAACCGCGCGGCCCCGTGTTCGTGTCGATCCCGGTCGACGACTGGGATCAACCGGCCGAGCTGCTGCCGCGCCGCGACGTCAGCAGCGTCGTGCGGCCCGATCCCGATGCGCTCGCACGGCTCGGCGACGCGCTCGACACCGCGCGGCGTCCCGCGTTCGTGGTCGGTGCGGCCGTCGATCGCGCCGGTGCGTGGGACGAGGTCGTGCGGCTCGCCGAGCGGCACCGGGCACGCGTGTACGTCGCGCCGATGTCGGGGCGCTGCAGTTTCCCCGAGGACCATCCGCTGTTCGCCGGTTTCCTGCCCGCGATCCGCGAGAAGATCGTCGCGCGGCTCGACGGGCACGACCTCGTGTTCGCGTTCGGCGCCCCCGCATTCACCTATCACATCGAGGGCTTCGGCCCGCACGTGCCGCCCGGTGCGACGCTCGTCGCGGACGGCGGCGCGATGGTCGTCGACGTGCCGACGCTCGCGTTCGACAAGCTTTGATGTGCGCGGGTGCGCCGCTCGCGTGACGCACGCGTCGCGGGCGGCGTTTTCGTACACGTCCTCCTGCCCGCCACCGCTCGCCTGCGCACCCGCCGCCGCGCGCGCGCCGCACCGCCCGCTCAGTTCCCGCCCGCGAAAATCCGCTACCATCGACCGATCCCGCCGCCCCGCCCGGCACCGCCTCACGGTTCGAACCTCGATGAACATCCGGTTTCTTGAAACCTTCGTCTGGCTCGCGAAGCTGGAAAACTTCCGGCTCACCGCCGAAAAACTGCACACGACGCAGGCCGCCGTATCGAGCCGCATCGCGTCGCTCGAGGAAGCGTTCGACGTGCGCCTGTTCGACCGCAACACGCGCTCGGCCACGCTCACGCCCGCGGGCCGGCGCATGCTCGCGTACGCGGAGCGGATCGTGCGGCTCGACGGCGAAATGCGCCGCGACATCGATGCGGCGAGCGACGCGGGCCTGATCCGGATCGGCGTGATCGAATCGATCGTGCACAGCTGGTTCCCCGCGCTGATGGCACAACTGCGCGAGCGCTATCCGCGCCTCGACGTCGAGATCACGAGCGATACCACGCTGCACCTGATCCGCCTGCTCAGCACCGACGGCGTCGACCTGATCCTGCAGACCGACCCGGTGCCGGGCTCCGATTTCACGAACCTGCCGCTGTGCGAATTCCCGGTGCGCTGGGCGGCCAGCCCGCGCCTCGGGCTCGGCGGCCAGGCGCTCGACGTCGCGCGCCTGGCCGAATTCCCGATCATCAGCTTCTCGCGCCACTCGGGGCCGCACGCGACGATCGAGCGCCTGTTCGCGGCAGTCGAGCGGCCGGCCAGCATCAACTGCATCACGTCGGTCGCCGCGATGATCCGCCTCGTCGCCGACGGCTTCGGCGTGGCCGCGTTACCGCCCGCGATCATCGGGCGCGAGCTGCACGAAGGTGCGCTCGAACTGCTCGACGTCGATCCCGAATTCCCCGCGCTGCCGCTCGTCGCGACGTACCGCAGCCAGGGCCAGCCGGTGGCCGCGCGCATCGCGGAACTGGCCAGCGAAGTCGCGCGCGCGATGTCGGCCGCCGCGAATCACGCAAGGCCGGCGGCAGCGGTCACGCCCGATAGCGTCGACAAACCACCCGCCCGTCCCGCGACGAAAACGAAAGCCAAGGCGCCGGCTAAAGCGAAGCGCACGACGCCATCCGCACCGCCCGCCACGCCCCCCGCGAAACGCCGCCCGCGCCGCTCATAAGAAAACCTGTTCACCGCGAATTTGTTTTCTTGTTGGACGGGCGCGGCCCGTCTTCGGGAAACTGCGGTTCCTGACACCCCCCGTCACGAGGAACCCCGCGATGACCCGCCTTTCCCTTCCGCACGGCCAACTCTGCGTCTGGACGGATATCGACCCCGCGCACGAAGCCGATTTCAACGCGTGGTACGACCGCGAGCACATGCAGGAACGTGTCGCGATTCCCGGCTTCACGCATGCACGGCGCTTTCGCGCGACCGATCGCGGCCCGCGCAAGTACCTCGCGCTGTATGTGACGGACGCGCTCGACGTGTTCCGCGGCGATGCGTACCGGCGTGCGTTCACGCAGCAGACCGCCTGGTCGCTCGCGAACTTCGAGCGCATGACGGGCACGCAGCGGCGCGTCGGCGAACTGACGATCGAGGCCGGCGATGGCGAAGGCGCGCATCTCGCACTGTTCGTGCTGCCGCCGGATCGCATCGACGTGCCGCAACTACGCGCGCGCTTCGACGACGTGCTGCACGAACCGGCCATCCACGCCGCGCGCCTCTTCCGCACCGCGCCCGATCTGTCCGCGCCGATCGGCGCCGACGCGGCTGCCCGCCCGGCCGCCGATGCGCTCGTGCTGATCGAAGGCAGCGATGCGGCCGCGACGCGACGCGTGGCCGCCACGCTCGCCGGGCATGACGACGTGCGCACCTTCGACCTGCTGTGGCGCGCCGCCGCGCCGTTGCATGCGGTAGGCGACGACGTCGAAACCGAGCCCGCTGGCGCTGCCGCCGCCCTGCCGGCCTGATCGCCCACGCCGTCCGCACCGGATGCGCGATGCACACCCGCGCATCGGCCCGGCGTTTCATCCCGTTCCCCGTCACGACATGCCCGACACCATGAGCACTCTCGCCCAGCCCGCCGCCCACGCGCCCCGCCGCGTCCGCAACAGCCGACTCGCGACCGCGAGCATGATCGGCACGTCGCTCGAGTGGTACGACTTCACGATCTACAACACGCTCGCCGCGCTCGTCTTCAATCACCTGTTCTTTCCGTCGGTCGATCCGCTGGCCGGCACGATCCTCGCGTTCTCGACCTATGCGGTCGGCTACGTATCGCGCCCGCTCGGCGGTTTCGTGTTCGGCAATCTCGGCGACCGCATCGGCCGCCGCGCGGTGCTGATGCTCACGCTCGTGCTGATGGGCGTGACGACCGCGCTGATGGGCGCGCTGCCGACCTACGCGCAGGCCGGCATCCTGAGTCCGATCCTGCTCGTCGCGCTGCGCTTCGTGCAGGGCGTCGCGCTCGGCGGCGAATGGGCCGGCGCGGTGCTGCTGTCGGTCGAGCACGGCGACCAGAAACGGCGTGGGCTGTCCGCATCGTGGACGCAGATCGGCCCGTCGTTCGGCACGCTGCTCGGCACCGGCTGCATCGCGCTCGTGACGCTGTCGACCACGTCGGGTGACTTCCTGTCATGGGGTTGGCGCGTGCCGTTCGCGGCCAGCGCGCTGCTCGTCGTGTTCGGTTTCTGGCTGCGGCGCGGCGTCGACGAAACGCCGCAGTTCGAGCAGCTCGCCGAATCGCACGCGACCGCCGAGGTGCCCGTCGCCGACGTGCTGAAATACCACTGGAAGCGCCTGCTGATCGCGGGCGGTTCGCGAATCGGCTCGGACGTGCTGTATGCGCTGATCGTCGTGTTCACGCTGACCTACGTGACAACCGTGCTGCATCTGTCGCGCCCCGTCGCCCTGACGGCCGTGATGATCGGCACGGCCTGCAACGCGCTCGCGGTGCCGTTCTTCGGCGCGCTGTCGGACCGCTTCGGCCGCCGGCCCGTGTATCTCGCCGGCGCGCTCGCCGGCATCGTGTGGGCGTTCGTGTTCTTCACGCTGCTCGATTCGGCGCGCCCGGGCGCGATCGTCGCGGCCGTCGCGATCGGCCTCGTGATCCATGCGGTGATGTACGGCCCGCAGGGCGCGTTCGTGACCGAACAGTTCCCGACCCGCGTGCGCTATGCGGGCTCGTCGCTCGCGTACACGCTGGCCGGCATCGTCGGCGGCGGCTTTGCACCGCTCGTGATCGCCGCGCTGTTCCGGCAGACGGGCACGACGACGGCCGTATCGCTGTATGTCGCCGCAGCGCTGGTCGTCACGTCGATCGCGCTCCTCGCCGCGCGCGAAACCGCGCACCAGCCGCTCGCGGATTGAACGTCGCCGCCAGCCGTTTCATTCCTTCGTACTTCAAACGGATACCCGCATGCAAACCCTGTCGTTCAACGTGATGTCCCGGCAACACGCGCCGGCCGCCGTCGAGGTCGAGATCGAACGCGTCGTGATCGCCGGCTGGGCCGGCCGCGATCCGGCCGCGATCCGCGCGCATATCGACGAACTCGCGGCGCTCGGCGTCGCACCGCCATCGACCACGCCGTGCTTCTATCGCGTGTCGGCCGCACTGCTCACGCAGGCGCCGTCGATCGGCGTGCTCGGCGCGCGCTCGGGCGGCGAGGTCGAATGCGTGCTGGTCGACAGCCCGGCCGGCACGCTCGTGACCGTCGGCTCCGATCATACGGATCGCGAAGTCGAAGCCTACGGCGTCGCGGTGTCGAAGCAGGTGTGCGCGAAACCGCTCGGCCGCGACGCGTGGCTTTACGCGGAAGTCGCAGATCACTGGGATGCGATCGAGATGCGTTCGTGGCTGATCTCGCGCGATGGCGAGCGGACCGCATACCAGCACGGCGCGGTGAGCGGCCTGCTCGCGCCCGACGTGCTGTGGCAACGCTTCGACGACCGCCGCACGATGCCCGCGCGCGGCGCGATGTATGGCGGCACGGTCGCCGTGCATGGCACGATCGCGGCGATGGGCGACGGCGATGCGTTCGAGATGGAACTGCACGATCCGGTGCTCGGGCGCAGCCTTCGGCACCGCTACGCGGTGGAGGTGTTGCCGGTCGTCGCGTGACGGGCCATGAGCCATCGCGCGGCACATGGGCGCGACCGCTGTCTGTCGCCGCGCGTGTCCCTGCCGGTACGGCTAAAAGCAGTGATAGTCCGGGAAGTTGAACTGTGAGTTGCCGCAATACAGCACACCGACCAGGTTGGTGCACCCGCTCAATGCAAACATGATTGCCCCCACAACCGACACTTTCCATCCGATATGCAACATGGCGCCCCCGTTTTCGCTGTTTCGACGTTGACCGCCATGATGCGCATCGGACGCGCCCGGTTATGTGGAAAATTGTTGTCGCGCGGGTTCCGCGGTTCGCGATGACGCGTTTCCCGTGCCCGGGCGCAGCCCGCGGCACGGGTAGGCGGACGACGGGTCGCCGGTCCTCGCGCAAGCGATGACGGCGGCCGCGGAGCGCGCCGCCGCCCGTCACGCCTTGAACGTGACCCACGGCTTCAACCGGACCGCGCTGCGAATGAGGCCGGCCTGCTCCTGCGCGTCGATCACGGGCCCGATCGGCTTGTAGGCTTCCGGCGCTTCCTCGATACGACGCTCGTCGCGCAGCGTGACGCAGCGCCACGTGCCCGGCGCCTGCTCCGTGCGCATCCGCCGCACCGCCTGCCGGCGCACGCTGCGGCCGGCGCCGTGGCTGCACGACCATAGCCAGTCCGGATGGCCGAGCCCCGTCGCGAGAAACGACGCATCGCCCATCGATCCGGGAATCAGCGCGAGATCGCCGTCGCGGGCGGGCGTCGCCCCCTTGCGATGGATGTTCATCCCGTCTTCGCGCAGCACGACGTTGTGCGGCACGTCGACCACCAGCGCCGAGCGGGTCTCGCCGGTAAGCTCCGCCAGTTCCTTGCGCACCATCTCGGCCAGCACGACACGGTTGAGCCACGCATAGCGCGCGGCCGTGCCCATCGCGACGAGGTATTCGCGCGCCAGTTCGCCGGAAAGGCCGTACAGGCCGCTTTCCGGATGCCTGACGCCCGCCGGCCACGCCGCGCGCGCCCGGTCCATCCAGCGGCGCCCGACGTAGAAACCGACATCGCGCGACCCGCTGTGGATCATCACGACGACATCGTCCTTCGCAAGTCCCGCACGGTAGGCCGCATGCCGGTCGAACACTTCGTCGACCACCTGCAGTTCGACGAAATGATTGCCCGCCCCGGGGGTGCCGAGGCAAGGATCGCGGAATACCTCGCGCGACCCGACGTGTGCGTCCGGCGCGTATTTCGCGCTGCCGTCGAACCGGTCGAGGCCGATGCACGCCGACAGTTCGTCGATGAGCCGGTCGCGGTCGACGTGCTGCCAGAGCCCCTGCGGCGCAACGCGATCGACGAATGCCGCCGGGCCCGCATCGAACAGCGCGCGGAATGCGTCGCTGCCGACCGGCACGTCGCGCCGGTCCGCGAGAATCGCGCGCGTCAGCCGCTCGACGAGCGCCGTCTCGAACGGCGCGAGCGCCGACCGCTTGAGGCCCGTGGTGACGAGACGCATGCCGCAATTGATATCGGTGCCGATCGCGGCGGGAATCACGAACGCGTCGTCGGTCGCGACGATCGAACCGACCGGCGCGACCCCGCCCGGATGAAAATCGGGCGTCGCGCACGCCTTGCACACGCCCAGATGACCCTCCGGCGAACGGACGGCCGCGAACGCGAGCAACTGCTGGACGGCCTTCTCCTCGAGCGGGAGCGAAGCGGGCAACAGGACGGATGCCTGCGTCAGTTCATTGCGCAGGTGATAGATGCCGGCGTGATAGTCGACATGGATGCCTTGCCGTTGCAAGGCCTTTTTTAAGCGAGGAAGAGTAGACATCGCTGCTGGAAATGAAAAAGGTACGACGCGACCTCCGGCCTTGCGGCGGTCGTGGGTACCTTCCTGCAGCAGCGTCGAGGAAGGGAGCGCGGATCATAGCAGAACGCGATTCCGTTCGCGACCGCCGTTGCTCAGTTGAGACATCCGAGCCCCGCCAGCGTCGCCTCCACCGCCGCGTCGAGCGGCGTCACCGGCTCGCGGCCGAGCACCGCGGTCACCCGCGTGTTGTCGAGCCGGATCGGCTCGCGCCACAGATAGCGCATCTCGAGCAATTCGCGCAGCGTCGTGACGAACGGCGCCGCCGCCCACACGAACCACCACGGGAACTTGCGCACCGTCGGCCGCAGCCCGTGCCGCTGCGCGACGCGGCGCACGGCCTCCGCCATCTGCGTGCCGTCCGCGTCCCAATGGCCGCCGAGATGAAAGCGCGCGAACGGCTCCAGCGTGTCGCGCCGCTCGATCAGCTCGACCATCGAGCGCGCGGCGTCCGGCACATACGACCATTGATGCCCGATGCCGTTCCGCCCCGGCACGCTGATGGCCGCAACCGGCTGCCCGGCCTTGACGAACCCCGCCGCGAACCAGCTGTTGCCGGTGAGCTTCGGCCCGAAGAAATCGCCGGCACGCACGATGATCGTCCGGACGCCCTGCCCGGCCGCATCCTGCAGCCGGCGCTCCAGCTCGACGCGGATCGCGCCCTTGCGTGTCGACGGATGCTGCGGCGCATCTTCGACCAGCACCGGAAATGCATCGGCGCCGTAGTTGTAGACGGTGCCCGGCAGCACGACGGTGGCCTGCTCCGCCTTCGCCGCCGCGATCGTGTTGTCGATCATCGGCAGTACCTGCCCGGCCCAGTTCCGATAGCCGGGCGGATTCACCGCGTGCACGATCACGCTGCAGCCGCGCGCGGCCCGGACGACCGCGTCGCGGTCCATCGCGTCGCCGCGCATCCACGCGATGCCGTCGCGCTCCACGACCTCGGCGTCGAGCCCGCGCTTCAACCCACGCACCTGCCAGCCCGCATCGCGCAACTGCCGCGCGACTTCCCCGCCAATCCCGCCGCTCGCGCCGAGCACGAGTGCCTGTCGTTGGGTCCCGCCTGCGTGGGTCGTCATTGCCGCTCTCCTTGAATGAACTTCCGTGATGACACGCATTCTGGCGCGCCTTCAGCTATCAAGGAATTGCCGAACCTGATGGATCAGCTATACATTTCTGCATGACCACCGATCTGAACTGGGAACGCTACCGCACCTTCCTCGCCGTGCTGACGGAGGGCTCGTTGTCCGGCGCGGCCCGCGCGCTCGGCATCACGCAGCCGACGGCCGGCCGCCACGTCGCGGCGCTCGAGGCCGGGTTCGGCCATCATCTTCCGGTCGTTCGACCCGTCGCCCATCGCGCTCGCACGGCTCGGCTCGAGGCCGAGCGACGCGCAGGTTTCGCGCAGCAGGCGCGCCTTCACGTCGGCGTTGACGATCTCGCCGAGCACCTTGCCGGTCAGCTTGCCGTCGACGATCTCGAGCGTGTT
>NZ_JAAGPM010000085.1:0-34360 GCF_017104865.1 Burkholderia sp. Ac-20349 | reverse complement strand
CCGCACGCAGCGAGCAGCAGCGCGCAGGCCGCGGCGAGCGCGGGCAGGCCCGCAGCCCGCGCGACACGGTGAGCGTAGGTGCGTTTCATGCGGCGTCCTTCACGAGTCCCGGCGTCGTCAGCACCACGTCCTTGACGGCTTCGTAGTAGCGGACATAGCCCGTGCAGCGGCAGATGTGCGCGTCGAGCGATTCGGTGATCGTGCGTTCGACGTCGGCCTTCGCGATCGGCTCGCGCTTCAGGCGTTCGATCAGCACGGTCGCCGCGTTGACGAAGCCCGGCGTGCAGTAGCCGCACTGGAAGCTGAAGTGCTCGAGGAACTTCTGCTGGATCGGTGACAGCTCGACCACTTCGCCGGCTTCGTTGCGCTTCGCGTGGCCTTCGATCGTGCGGATCGAGCGGCCGTGGAAGAAGTGCGCGCCGGTAATGCACGTGCGCATTTCCTCGCTCGTGCCGTCCGGCTTGTCGACGATCACGACGCACGCGTGGCAGATCCCCTGCCCGCAGCCGAGGCGCGAACCGGTGAGGCCCGCGTACTCGTGCAGGAACTCGATCATCATCAGCCCTTCCGGCACCTGCATCGGGCCGACGGACTTGCCGTTGATGTTGATCGACAGCGGCTTCGACTGGAACCGGACGAGCGGACGCTCGACGGCAGCCGGTGCAGATGCCGCAGCCGGCACTGCCGGGGCCGAGGCCGGTGCGGCCGAAGCCGCGCTCGGCGCGGAAGCGCCGGTCGCAGCGGCGCTGGCGCTCGCGGCCGAAGCCGCGGTTTGGGCGGTCGTCATGCGAGCACCTCCTGAATCTTTTGCGGGGTCACCGGCAGGTCGGTGAAACGATGGCCGATCGCGTGCGCGATGCCGTTCACGATCGCGCCGACGACGGGGATCATCACCACTTCGGCGACGCCCTTCGGCGGATCGGTCTCGGACAGCGGCGGCAGCACGTCGCCCGTCTGCGTCCACACGGCGACGTCGGACGCGCGCGGCAGCTGGTAACGGTTGAAGTTCCACGTGCCGTTGCCGGGGCCGTCTTCATACAGCGGCAGGTACTCGTGCAGCGCGTGGCCGATCCCCATCGCGAGACCGCCCTGCAGCTGGCCCGACACGAGCTGCGGCGAAATCTGGTTGCCGCATTCCATGACCGAGTGATGCGTGAGCAGCTCGACCTTGCCGGTCGCTTCGTGCACGGCCAGCTCGACGAGCGTGCCGACTGCCGTGTAGTACGTGACGGCCGCGTTGTTGCGGCTCGTCGGCGGGATGAACACGCGCTTGCGGTCCAGCACGCGATAGCCGTTCGCGGTCGGCGCCAGCGTGCCGCGCATCGCGGTCGCGCCGGCCGGCGCGGCGGTGCCGGGCACCGGGCCGTTGTCGCCCGTCTTCGGCGCGCCGACGCGCAGCGACAGCCCGTCGATCGGCAAGCGTTCGACCGTGCCACCGACTTCGAACTCGGCGTCGGTCCACTGCCAGCGGTTGAACACGTGCACGACGGCGCCGGTCGGCAGGCCGAGCGCATAGGCCTGCTTCGCGAGCTGTTCGAAGCTCAACGGCTCGAGGCCGTCGGCGGTCAGCTTGCCGTCGACCCAGCGCGCGTCTTCGATACGGATCGTGTACGGCGCGGCCTGGCCGCCGCCGAGGCCGCGCGTCCAGATCGACATCGCCGCCGGCCACAGGCCGTAGCGGAACACCGCGCGCGCGGCTTCGCGCGTGCTGTGCGTGAAGTAGTACGCGGAGTTCGTCGCGCTCGACGGCGACGCATAGCTCGGCGACCAGCGCGGGTTCGCGCTCAGGCGATCCTGGTCGGCCTGCGACATGATGTACGGATCGCCGCTGGTCTCGACCGGCAGGTCCGGCCATTCGGTCACGGCCACGCGCACTTCCGTCGCCGGGCGGCCCAGCCATTTCGCGACCGCGACGGCCTGCGACGTCGACATCCCGGTGCCGATCTCGGCTGCCGTGTGCTGCAGCGACACCTTGCCGTTCTCGTCGAACTCGACCTTCGCGAACGACGCTTCCGCGCCCGTGCCGAAGTCCTTCTGCACGCATGCGAAGCCGACGCCGTAGCGCTTGCCCGGGTTCGCCGCTTCGTATTCGGCCTTGCGCGCGACGCGACGCGTCCACAGCGGATGCTGCTTCGAGCGCTCGAGCACCTCGTCGACGCGCAGCGCGCCGGCGGGAATCGCACCCTGCGTGTTCTTCATCCCCGAACGCAGCGCGTTGCGCAGGCGGAACTCGATCGGGTCGATGTTCAGCTGCGCGGCGATCTCGTCGACCGCCATCTCGGTCGCGGCCATGCTCTGCAGCGTGCCGTAGCCGCGTGCGGAGCCGGCATCGATCGCGCGCGACGCGATCGCCACCGCGGCCAGGTCGCTCTTCGGGAAGTAGTAGATCGATTGCGCGGCCGTTGCGCCGACCATCGCGACCGACGGCGAGAAGTTCGAGCGCCCGCCGCCGTTCGCCTCGAAGTCGCCCTTGAACGACTGCAGCAGGCCCGTGTTGCGGTCCACCGCGATCCGGTAATGCATCTTGAACGCGTGACGCTTCAGCGACGTCTGGAACTGCTCGTAGCGGTCGTTCGCGAAACGCACCGGGCGGCCGTCCGCGTACAGCGCGCAGACCAGGCCGTAGAACGGCACGTTGAAGTGATCCTTGGAGCCGTAGCCGACCGTGTAGCACGGATGCACGAACAGCTTCTTCACCGGCATGCGGCACTTCGCGACCATCTCGGCCGCGTGCTCCGCCACTTCCAGCGGCGACTGGGTCGGCACGACGAGGTGCAGCGACTGCGTCGCGGTGTCGTACCAGCAGTTCGCGTTGTCCGGTTCGAGCGCGGACGTGTCGACCGACTGCGTGTTGTACTCGCGGTCGAACACGAGCCAGTCGGCCGACGGATGGTCGAGCTCGCTGGCGATCTGCCCGGCCAGGAACATGCCCTGCTCGTCGAGCTTGCCGTGCTCCTTGCCGTCCGGCCACACCGGCAGGTGCTTGCGCATCATGCTCGGGAAGATCGGTGCGTCCTTCAGGCTCGAATAGACGTCGTCGTCGTAGGCCGTCTTGCCACCCACCCGCACATAGCGGAAGGTGCCCCACGGGTCGCGCTCGAGCGGACCCGTGACCGCGCCGTAGCGGATCACGTCGTCGCGGAACTTGAGCGCGTTCTTCGCGAAGCGGAAGCGCGCGAAGTCGTGGTAGATGAGGATCGCGACCGCATGGCCGAGATACGCGGGCGTCTTGCCGGACGGCAGCAACATGTCGTCGCCGTAGAACGCCGGGAACGCGACGCCGTCGCGCGCGAGATCGTCGGCCGTGACCACGCGGTCCGGCTTCAGGTCGTCGCCGAGCAACGAAAGGTCGAAGCCTTCGTAGGTGCGGTCGGCCTGCGTGACGCGCAGGATCAGCGCATGCGACTGCTGCTGCGGCCAGTGCGGCATGTCGGCTGCGCGCACGTCACGGGCGAACACTTTCGAGCCCGTGACCTTCGCGATGCCGTCGATGCGGAATTGGGGGATGCCGGTGACGCTATCCCATTTGACGGGGGTGAGGAGTTTTTCTTCGAAGAGCGCCGCGAATGCGCGGCTGCCCAGGGGCGCGACATACACTGCGACGCCCGCCAGCACGCTGGCTTTCAGAAAACCCCGCCGTGACAGGCCGTGGTTTTTCATTGGGGGGAACCTCCTGATGCGGCTCGGACGGCGATCGGGTGTCGCGACGTTCGGAGCGGCGCGCATTCTGGCATTGTTTTAGATATATCGCCTATAGTATTTCTCGCATGAAATACTTATCGAATTTCTTATAACGGTGTTCAGCCGGGCTGCGGCAGCCGGTCGCGGGTGGCGATTCGTCCCCGTCGCGTGATCGTTTGCCGCGGTTTCGATCGGATCGACCGCATCCGGCGGACCCGCGCCGCCTGCCAGGCGACCGGTCTCCCGTCGGTCGCCGAACCGCATTCCGTTCGCAACGATGCTGCCGTGGCGCCGGTGAATGTGCAAGACTTTCGCGGGCGTGGTTTACGACTAGTGGCCGGTGCGGCGCCCGATGCGGCGCATGTTTCATGGTAATGTCGTGCGCATCCGGCCTGGCCGGGCTTCCGCCATGTGCCGTGCGGGCGCCGCCAGCCATCGCGACATCGTGTCGAGGTTAAAAACCATGGCAGTCAGGGCATCTCTCCTGCACTCCGTTCTCGCCACTCCCCCCTCCGGCAACCACCGTGTGACGGCCGCGCTGCGCCCGTCGATGCTCGTTACGCTGTTCGAAGACGTCCGCCCGATGGCACTCTCCGGGCTCGCGAGCGGCTTCGTCGCGGCCGTCGCGCTGATCCGGCTTCAGCAGCTCTGGTGCCTCGCGTGGCTGATCGTCGACGTCGGCCTGCTCGTCGCGCGGCTCTCGATCGCGCGGGCGTACGCGGTGCGGCGCGACGCCGGCGACGACCGCGCCGAATACTGGGCGATGCACTATGCGCCCGTGTCGCTCGTCGCGTGCTTCGTGCTCGGCCTCGGCGTGATGGGCTGCGTGCAGGCCGTCGACGTCGAGCTCGGCACGCTGTCGGTGATGGTCGCGGGCGGCGTGTTCGGCGGGATCGCGTCGCGCAATTCGGCGCTGCCGCGCCTCGCGATGATGCAGGTCACGCTCGGCGTGCTGCCGATCGGCGTCGGTGCGCTGCTGGCCCACCGGTCGGGCGCGTGGCTGCTGCTGCCGCCGCTCGCGATCTATCTCGCCGCGATGCGCACGGTCGTCCAGCGTCACTATCGCGTGCTCGTCGCGCTGATCGCCGCTCGCCAGCGCAACGCCGAACTCGTCGCGCGCTTCGACGCCGCGCTCACCTACATGCCGCACGGCCTGTGCATGATCGACGGCGAGCGACGCGTGATCGTCGCGAACCGGCGCACCGCGCAATTGTTCGGCTCGCCGCGCGAGATCATGCTCGATACGCCGCTGCCGGCCGTCGTCGCGGCGCTCGGCGCGAACGACGCGACCGATCCCGGTGGCGCCAGTCTCGCCACGCAGTGCGAGCTCTGGCTGACCTGCGACGAACCCGCGCCGCTCGACGTCGTGCTCGCCGACGGCCGCCAGCTCGAACTCACGCGCCACCGCGTGCCGGACGGCAACGCGGTGATCATCGTCGAGGACGTCACCGCGCGCCGCCGGACCGAGCAGCACATCCGGCACCTCGCGCGGCACGATGCGCTGACGGGTTTGCCGAACCGCCACGAACTGCATGCCGAGCTCAAGCGGATGCTCGCGCGCCGGCCGCGCGCGCCGGGCCCCGCGCTCGCCGTCATGTATCTCGACCTCGACGGCTTCAAGGCGATCAACGACCGGTTCGGCCACCACGCCGGCGACGACGTGCTGACGCAGGTGGCCGAGCGGCTCGGCAAGACGCTGCCGCCCGGCGAGCTGGCCGCACGAATCGGCGGCGACGAGTTTGTCGTCGCGCTCGACGACACGACGATGCACGCGTGCTCGCTCCTCGCCGCGCGCATCATCCGGCAGATCTCCGCGCCGTACACGCTGTCGATCGGCGCGACCGTGAGCCTGGGGATCAGCATCGGCATCGCGCTCGACGACGGGCACGGCTCCCCCGATGAACTGATCCGGCAGGCCGACAGCGCGCTGTACGACGCGAAGTCGGCCGGCAAGGGAATCTACCGTTTCTATTCGAGCGGCAGCAGCCACGTCGCGCCAGCCACCGTGAACTGACCCGGCTGCGCCGCCCTCTCTTTCCCCCGCGTTCGCTTCCTCCGACGATTCAAACCCGAAACGCTTTGCGTGACCGCACGTGGCGCCGCGCGTTCGCGTGTCACGTGACGTGTTCCGTAACACCGCCGCCTGCCACGCATCACGTTGGCTGCAGAAGCCGGCACGATCGAATCGGCGCCAGGCTTTTCAAACCTGGCACTTTTATTGCTCCCTGTCAGGGAAACAGGTTGTCAGGGAGACCCAACATGAATACCGTCGAAGTCCTCAGCCGCAGCGATACCATCGACGAACTGGATGTGATCGACGGCGCAGCACTGATCCGCCGGCTCGTTTCCGAGCGCCGCATGCCGGCCGCACGCGAAGCCCGATGCGTCGACAATCCGCCGCTGACGCTCTACGGCGCGTTTCGCCAGGGTGTCGCCGATCACGGCGCGCACCGTGCGAATCCGTATCGTGCCGGCAGCCGTTTCTGGGCACTGTGGGAAGAAGGCCGTATCGAAGCTGAAACATCGGGCCGATAAGACGGCTGCGCGCGCCGGCCCTGTCGCGGCAACGGGCCGGCGCGAAACATCGCCCCCGAATGCGGCCGGCGCGCACGCCGGCATGCGTTCATCGCTGCAACATCGCGCGGGGTTCCGCGTATCGGCTGTGCAACTCGCCCGTACGCCTCCATGCGCTTGCCGGTCGATGGCGGTAGGCGTTGCACGCGCCCGGTACACCGCGCAGCGGTCGTTTCCCGATAAGATGGCAGATTCCGTTCATCGAACGATGCCGCCATGACCGCCTCTTCCTCGCACCGCAATCCCATCCACTGCGAAATCGATCTCGACGCACCCGGCAAGCACGCGGGCTACCTGCGGCTGCCGCATTCCGTACACCGCTCCGCGTACGGCTGGCTGCCGATCCCGATCGCGTCGATCCGCAACGGCGACGGCCCGGTCGCGCTCGTGATGGCCGGCAACCACGGCGACGAGTACGAAGGCCAGATCATCGTGTCGCAACTGATGCGCGAGATCGAGCCCGAGATGGTCAGCGGGCAGCTGATCCTGCTGCCGATGGCGAATTTCCCGGCGGCCGATGCGGGCCTGCGCGTGTCGCCGCTCGACGAAGGCAACCTGAACCGCAGCTTCCCCGGCGACCCGACCGGCACGCCGACGCAGATGATCGCCCATTACATCGAGCATGCGTTGCTGTCGCGCGC
This sequence comes from Burkholderia sp. Ac-20349, assembly GCF_017104865.1. Taxonomy (NCBI): domain Bacteria; kingdom Pseudomonadati; phylum Pseudomonadota; class Betaproteobacteria; order Burkholderiales; family Burkholderiaceae; genus Burkholderia; species Burkholderia sp. Ac-20349. The sequence goes on along the minus strand of NZ_JAAGPM010000085.1, from coordinate 27,464 downwards.
GCAGTATCTGGTCGATCTGCATTCGGGCGGCAGCTCGCTGCTGTACCAGGGCGGCAACATGCTCGCGATCGATCCGCTCGACGCCGACGAAGCCGCGAAGCTCAACGGGCTGCTGGTCGCATTCGGGTTGCAGAATGCGCTGCTGCACGCGCCGAACCCCGTGCATTCGGCATCGGCCGCGCGTCGCCAGGGCGCGATCTCGATCGTGACCGAACTCGGCGGCGCAGGCATGGCCGATCCGTCGCTGATCCGGCTCGGCCGCCACGGGCTGCTGCACTACCTCGGCTATATCGGCCTGCTGCACGGCGCGCTCGTGCCCGATGCGCCGCCGACCGTCACGCGCTTTATGCGCGTCGACGGCGAACGCCACTTCGTCTATGCGTATGAGCGCGGGTTGTACGAGCCGCTCGTCGAACTCGGCGACCAGGTGAAAGCCGGGCAGCCGGCCGCATGGGTGCATTTCCCCGATACGCCGCTGCGTGAGCCGGTGCTGCACCGCTTCAAGGGTGACGGCGAAGTGGTGTGCAAGCGCGTGCCCGCGCAGGTGCGGCGCGGGGATTGCCTGTTTCAACTGGCGGAGTTGTCGACGCCGGCGCGTGTCATCGAGTGATCGCGACTGGCACAACCCGCCGCCGCGAAGGATATCGACAACGCGTCACAACCGTCGTACGCCGGCGCCGGTGCATATTGCGAACACGCTGACCGTCAGCCGGACGCCCCTGGCAACTCATTGTCCTGCGCAGCGCCACATTGGTGACAATGCGGGAAGAAGAAGAAATTCCGGCCGCCGCATTCGCAGACATTGAAAAGCCTCAATCCGCAATGTACGCAGAACGTGGAATCGTCGCCGCCGAGATTCCATTGTTTGTCGCATGACGGGCAGCGCTTTTTTTCGAGTGACCGAACGGCTTTTTCGTATCCGATCGTGCGCGCGCGTGCGCCCTGATCCTGCTGCAATTCGAGCCGTTTGCGTTCGGCATAGCGCTGAAATGCCTTCATCATGTAAAGGCCGGCGAATACCGTGAGCGCAATGCCGACCAGAACCCGGACATAGCCGCCGAAATTCGGCAAGTACGGAACCAGCTCAACGAAAAACGCACTCAGCGCAAACAGGCCAAAACCATACACGAAAGGCCAGTAGCGCACCTTGCGGTAACGGACGAACAGCCAGATCGCAACCAGCAGTATCGGTAACGTCAGCGCCAGCCGCAGCCCGAACACCTGGATCTCGTAGTGCCGGGTTGCCTCGTCGAAGCGCCGTTCGGCTGCTGCGTCCGCTTCGGCGATTTGCGTGTCCACTTGAGTCTGCTGCGAGGCCAATGCCCGTTGCTGGTCGCCGATCGCATCGATCTGATGCTGCCAGTTGACCACCACGGCCTGGAGCGTATCGAGTTTGTGCGTTCTCGCCAGAAGGTCCGGGTCCCTCGCACTGTCTCCTGTCACCGCGCGGGTTGCCAGCCAGTTGCGGAAACTTTCCTTCTCGGCCGCGTACTCCTTCGCGGCGCGGCCGCGCGCCACTTCCATCGTGTCGGCCTTCTCGACAAGCGCGTCGTGCTGAGCCTGCAGACGGCGCCGCGCCGCGTCCAGCCGCGCCTTTGCCTGGGTATCGGCGAATTGCTCGATGGCGGGCGGACCGCCGCTCGGCGCGAACGCCATGTCGCGAATCACGAGACTGCCGAGCATGTTCAGAAAGACCGCGAAGATGATCGCGATCGCCCATGACGCGAGTCGCAGGAGCCGCGCCGGACTGGTCAGGCCGTCACCGGAAGTCATCATTATTGTTCGCCCTCTGTTGGAATGGTTTTCATTGTCGTCAATCCCGATACAACCGTCGATTGTCTCTTTCTCGTCGATTTCAGCCCGGCGCCACGCCGATGCCGCATGCCGACCCGGAAGGGGCACTCGAGCTTTTCGAGATCGGCCATTCGTTCGATCAAAAAGTGAAGCGGGCGTGGAATCGCGGGATATTGGCGGCAGGCGGTGCCAAGCGGCACCGAACCAGTCGCTGCATATCGCCATAGCCACCCGGACGTCGCCGTGCCGCTGCGAACCGCACCCGTTACCTACGCCTTAAAGCCCAAGCGCCTGTTCCAGTCGCCGCATCTCTTCCCGCCACTGTTCCTGCAGTTGCGGCTTTTGATGTTTCGGTTTGCGTGTGAGCTCTGCCGCCAGCCATGCCTCCAACTGACACCAACGTTGCCACTGTGCCTCAGCGTCACAGCTCGCGGATTGAACACCGGTGGGGTTCCGTGTCGTCGGAATCTGCTCGGGTGCAGCGGCATCACGAGAGGTGAACAAATTTCGATACGCGCTTTCAGCATCCGGCAATTCTTGCAAGCGCCCGTTATGGATTGCCCAAAAGCGATTGCAACTGTGCTCGATCAGTTCGCGGTCGTGCGAAACCAGGATGAAACCACCATCGAACGCCGCCAGCGCGGCAGCAAGTTCGGATTTACCTTCCATATCCAGATGATTGGTCGGTTCGTCAAGCCACAATAGGTGGTAGCTGGCCATGGACAGCGCGAGAAATAGCAGACGCGCCCGCTCGCCGCCACTCAGCGTGGCCACGGTCTGACCATGGCGTACATACGCAAACCCGGCAGAAATCAACGCCTGCCGTCGCTCTTTGTCGCCGACTGGCGCAAATTTATAGAGCGCGTCCGACAACGTGGCGTCGTCGGCCAGTTGATGCAATGACTGATCGTAGTAGGCGATGCGCGCCGCTGGATGATAACGCCAACCCATGCGCGCATCTCCCTGCTGCAGATCGCTCCAGCACTGGCGAAGCAACGATGATTTGCCCGTGCCATTGCGGCCCAGGAGTGCGATCTTGTCACCTGGCCGCAACCACAAATCGTGAACCTCGAACAGGATCGGTTCTTCTGCCTGGGCGCGGACATGCAGGCCTTCGAACGCCAACAGACGATCCGCCGCCAATGGTCTTCCTTGCAGCTTCAAGCGCCAGGGGCTGCCATGACTCACAAAGGTCTGGTCTTCCTTCAGTTTCTCGACACGCCTTTGCATGGACTTGGCCTGGCGCGACAGTTTCTCATTGTCGTGCTCGCGCCCCCAGATGGCCAGACGTTTGCTGCTGGCGGCTAGCCGGTCTATCTCGTTTTGCTCACCTGCATGACGCGCTTGTGCCGTTGCATCATCCTTGGCCAACGCGGCCATGGCCCGGCTGCACGGCATATCGAAACTGTACAAGCGCTGATCGCGCAGAATCCAGCTTGTGTCGCTGAGGGTGTCCAGAAGTCGCGGATCGTGCGATACCAAGATGAAGCCCCCCTGCCAGCGGCGCAGAAAATCTTCCAGCCACAATAACGAGGGCAGATCCAGATGATTGCTTGGTTCGTCAAGCAACAGCAGATTCGGCTGCTTAAGGACTGCACGTCCCAGCAGCAAACGAGTGTGCTGACCGCCGCTCAGGTCGGAAATGGGTGTGTCCGCCACGGTGGCAAGCTCTAAATCGTCCAGCAGACTGTCTACCCGCCAATGCTCCGCCCGTTGCTCGCCGACGCTCTCCAGCAACGCCGCTCGTGTCGTCAGGTCGGCAAGTCCTGGCGGTAGATGCTGCTCGACGTGTTGCAGGCGGCACATTGCCGCATATTGCACGCTACCGGCACTGGGTTCGCGGCTGCCCGCCAATACATCAAGCAGACTGCTCTTGCCGCAGCCGTTGTGGCCAATCAGGCCGATACGGTCGCCAAGTTTTACAGTAAAGGAAAGATCCTGGAATAGCGGGCCATGTCCGGTTTCCAGTTTCAAGGAAAGTGCAGAAATCAGCGTTGTCATGCTCTTGCTCTCGTTTTTTCGGGACGTGTTTGTCCCTGTCAACAGGAGCGCTGGCGACAACCTAGGAGTCGAGAAAGGACTCGGGAGGAGAAGGCTTTGCTCTGACCGGGTTATCGCAGCGCGATGGAACTCAGGCAGGAGCGGGCGAATGTGCTGAATAAATGTGCCAACATCAGTGGGCGCACTAGCAAAACCATATTTACCTCCTTTTTTAAAAAGAGTGGAATGTAGCGTTGGAGTTTATCTCGGCTCACGTCGGTTATACAAGCCGCTGGCGTTACGGCTCCCGATCCTTTCCGTGAGCGATCTCGGAATGCTCCGCGACAACCCGCTATTGGGTGGCCAATGTCTGCTTTAAAGAACGTGTTCTGAGTAACGGCTCCTGACCGGGAACCGTTACCGTCATATTGAATGACGCGCGTTGCCCGTAGCCCTATGTGATTCAAGCACCTTCAGCTTCATCGTCTTCCGGCACCTAATCGGCATGACTGATAGGCCATCGAAACAACGACATCTGCCCGATCCACGGCGGTCATCTACGTCATATACACCTCGAACGGCCGCGGCTCGCCACCACGCCCGCTCGCCCCACCCCACTCCCCCTGCAAGCCTTCTTACACCACCCGCGAAATCCTTATCGAAATTGCTTCGTTCGCCTTTGCCGGCCGCGCCGCTAACGTGTTCGAAACGGCGGCGGTCCGCCATCTGCATCGCAGCAGGATGCACACCGGCCGCCGCCATCACGACAACTGCGTCGCGATAACGGAACAGACCGGACGGGCCGCGTGCCCGCACCCCGCCAGGAACGTCCGCATCGCGCGCCCTTCGCGACGCCCATGGCCACGACCGACCGCATCATCGACACGACGCCGCTCGACGTCCGCGCGCAACCGCTGATCGACGCACTGATCGACGAGTATTCGACCCGCTACAACGCGTATCGCCCCGACAGCCGTGCGTCCGCGCGTGACGAACTCGCGCGCTACCCGGCCGAACTGTTCGCGCCGCCCGAAGGCGCGTTCGTGCTGCTGCTGCGCGACGGCGAGACGATCGGCGGCGGCGCGTTCAAGCGCTACGACGCACAGACTGCCGAGCTCAAACGCATCTGGACCCGCACGGACCTGCGACGCCAGGGCCTCGCACGCCTCATCGTCGAAGCACTCGAATTGCGCGCCGCGCAGCAAGGCTATCGCCGCCTCTATCTGACCACCGGTTTTCGCCAGCCCGAAGCGTGGGCGCTGTACGACCGCACCGGCTATACGCGGCTGTTCGATCCGTCGATCGCCCCCGAAGCGTATTTCCACCTCAGGTTCGGCAAGGATCTCGCCGATCCGTCGCGCACGTCGACGCTGGCCGACCTGTGGGCGCCCGTGCCCGAACCGGTGCTGTCGCGCTGACCGCGACCGCGCCCCTGCCTCCCTCCGATCTCCGCTTGCCACCACAGGACGCTTTCATGCAACGAGCCGTACCGTTTTCTTCCCGTGCCGTGCGCACGCTGGCCGCCGCACTGATCGGCCTGACCGCGCTCTCCGCAGCCGCAGCCGCGGCCGCCGCCACGTTCGACCTGAGTCCCGAACAGCGCGGCCGCCCGCGCGGCGTGGCCGATGCGGCGGTCGAGCGCGCGGTGCCCGCGTCGTTCAAGTTCGCCGAGCCCGGCACGCTGACGATCGGCATCGCGCCGAGCCTGCCGCCGATCAGTTCGTATGCGACCGACGCGCGCACCGTGATCGGCTTCGACGCCGACATCGGCCAGCTCGTGTCCGACAGCCTCGGCCGCAAGCTGAAGATCGTCGCGCTCGCGTGGGCCGACTGGCCGCTCGCGCTCGAATCGGGGAAAGTCGACGCGGTGATCTCGAACGTCACCGTCACCGAGGAACGCAAGCAGAAGCTCGATTTCTCGACCTACCGCAAGGACCAGGTCGGCTTCTACGTGCGCAACGACAGCAAGATCCAGGCGATCCGCGAGCCGAAGGACGTCGCGGGGCTGCGCATCGTGACCGACGCCGGCACCAACCAGGAAAAGATCCTGCTCGCGTGGGACCGCGAGAACGTCGCGCACGGGCTTAAACCCGTGCAGATCCAGTACTACGACGACCAGGCGATGCGCATCGTCGCCGTGCAGTCGGGCCGCGCCGACGCGGTGTTCAGCGTGAACTCGGTGCTCGCGTACCAGAGCGCGCAGCAAGGCAAGACGCGGCTCGTCGGCGCGATCAGCGGCGGCTGGCCGCGCACGGCCGACATCGCGATCGCGACGCGACGCGGCAGCGGGCTCGCCGATCCGCTGACCGTCGCGCTGAACGGGTTGATCAGGAACGGCCGCTACCAGCAGGTGCTCGACCGCTGGAACCTCGCATCGGAAGCGATCGACCAGTCGCGCACGAATCCGCCGGGGCTGCCGAAGAGCTGAGCGCCGCGCGCCCCCACCGTCCATTCACGCTCACGCAGGAACGCCGCTCACCATGTCTTACTCGCTTTCGTTGCTGGACAAGAGTCCGATCGCCGCCGGCGCGAACGCCGCCGACGCGCTGCGCTTCACCACGACGCTCGCGCAGCGCGCCGAACAGCTCGGCTACGAGCGCTTCTGGGTCGCCGAGCATCACGGCACGCCGGCCTTCGCGAGCTCGGCGCCGGAGATCGTCGTCGCGCACCTGCTCGCGCACACGTCGCGCATCCGCGTCGGCTCGGGCGGCGTGATGCTGCAGCACTACAGCCCGTTCAAGGTCGCCGAGACGTTCAAGGTCCTGGCCGCGCTCGCGCCGGGCCGCGTCGATCTCGGCATCGGCAAGGCGCCCGGCGGGTTGCCGCTGACCACGCGCGCGCTGCAGTGGTTCCACGACAAGGCGCGCAAGCCGGACTTCGCGGGCCAGTTGGCGGAACTCGACGCGTTTCTCGGCTGGGGCGTTGCCGAAGATCACCCGCTCGCCGGCGCCGTCGCACTGCCGGTGCCGCCGCAACCGCCCGAACGCATCCTGCTCGGCGGCTCGCCGGACAGCGGCGCACTCGCCGCGCGCAATGGCTGGCGCTTCTGCTACGCGGGGCATTTCAACGGCGACGACGCGAACCTCGAACGCTCGCTGGACGCGTACCGCAGCGCGGGCGGCGCACGGCCGCTGGTCGCGCTGTACGCGGTGGCCGCGCCGACGCGCGACGAGGCCGAGCGACTGATCGGGCCGCTGAAGATCTTCAAGCTGCAGTTCGCGGGCGGCCAGAGTTTCAATCTCGCCAGCGCGCAGGCGGCCGCCGAATTCGCGCGGCAGAGCGGCGCGTCCGACTACCGGATCGACGAGTTGCGCCCGACCGTGCTGGCCGATACGCCCGAGCGCGTGCACCGCGCGCTCGACGCGCTGAGCCGGCGGCTCGACGTCGATGCGTTCGTGATCGATTCGCCGGTGACCGACTACGCGGCGCGACTCGCGTCGGCCGAATGGCTCGGCGGCGCGCTGTCGGCCACGCCGTTGCAGGCGGCCCTCGCGGCCGACCGCTCCCTTTCCCCTGACCAGAACGCGTGACGCTCCCATGACGACCCGACGATCGATCCCCTTCGGCCTGATGCTGCAAGGCGCAGGCAGCCACATGAACGCATGGCGGCACCCAAGCAACCCGCCGGACGCGAGCATCAACCTCGACTTCGCGATCGGCATCGCGCGCAAGGCGGAAGCCGCCGGCATCGCGTTCGCGTTCGTCGCGGACGGCCTCTACATCAACGAGAAGTCGATCCCGCACTTCCTGAACCGCTTCGAGCCGCTCACCGTGCTGTCGGCGCTTGCAGTCGCGACGAAGAAGATCGGGCTCGCGGGCACGATCTCGACGTCATACAGCGAGCCGTTCACGGTTGCGCGCCAGCTCGCGTCGCTCGACGCGATCAGCGGCGGGCGCGCGGGCTGGAACGTCGTGACGACGCCGCTCGAAGGCACCGCGAAGAATTTCGGCAAGGCGCATCCCGATCACGAACTGCGCTACGAGATCGCCGACGAATACCTCGACGTCGTGCAGGGCCTGTGGGACAGCTGGGACGACGACGCATTCGTGCGCGACCGCGCGAGCGGCCGCTTCTTCGATCGCGACAAGCTCCACATGCTGGATCACCACGGGCGCTTCTTCCAGGTCGCGGGCCCGCTCAACATCCAGCGCTCGCCGCAGGGTCAGCCGGTGATCTTCCAGGCCGGTTCGTCCGACACCGGCATCGGGCTCGCGGGCAAGTATGCGGATGCCGTGTTCACGCATTCGCCGTCGCTCGACGAAACGGCCGCGTTCACGCGACGCGTGAAGCAGAGCACGATCGAGCACGGCCGGCCAGGCAGCGACGTGAAGATCTTCCCCGGCATCGGGCCGATCGTCGGCCGCACGGCGGCCGAGGCCGAGGACAAATACCAGGCGATCCGCAACCTGTTGACGATCGACGAAGCGCTCGCGTATCTCGGCCGCTATTTCGATCACCACGATTTCACGCAGTACGCGCTGGATGCGCCGTTCCCGGAACTCGGCGAGCTCGGCCGCAACAGCTTCCGCTCGACCACCGACAGGATCAAGGCCGACGCGAAACAGAAAGGGCTGTCGCTGCGCGAGACGGCGCTCGCGGTCGCCACGCCGCGCCCGAACTTCATCGGCACGGCCGAGCAGGTCGCCGACGAGCTGATCCGCTGGCACGACGCGGGCGCCGGCGACGGCTTCATCCTCGGCTTTGCGGTGCAGGCACAGGGCGTCGACGATTTCGTCGAGCTCGTGATCCCGGTGCTCGAGGCGCGCGGCCGCTACAGCCGCGACCTGCCCGGCGCGACGCTGCGCGACCACCTCGGCCTGCCGCGCAAGGCGAGCCGCCACGCGGCGCCTGCCCCGTCGCACGAAACGGCAGCCGAAGCGCACGCCTGACGCCCGCCGCCGCGCCGCCCGTGCGCGGCGCGCCCGCCCGACTGATTCGAGGATTTCCACCGACATGAGCGACACGACCCACCTCGGCGGCGCGCTGCCGCCGCTCTCTTCTCCCGGCGCGCGCGACGCCGGCACGCGGTTCCGGATCGTGCCCGCGCGCCACCGGTCGCGCACGGCCGGCACCGTGCTCGCCGTCGCGCTGATCGCGATCGTCCTGCATTCGATTCTCGGCAACCCGCAATGGGGCTGGCCGGTGTTCGCCGAATGGTTCCTGTCGCCGCCGGTGCTGTCGGGGCTCGCGCGCACGCTGGTGCTCACGCTGCTCGGTGCGGTGTTCGGCCTCGTGCTCGGCGGGTTCGTCGCGCTGGCCCGGCTGTCGCGTTCGCGGCTGCTGTCGGCGAGCGCGTGGACCTTCGTGTGGCTGTTCCGCTCGATTCCGCTGATCGTGCTGCTGCTGATCCTGAACAACCTCGGCTACCTGTACGAACATGTGCGGCTCGGCGTGCCGTTCACCGACATCGTGTGGTTCGACACGCCGACGACCGACCTGATCAGCCCGTTCCTCGCGGCCGTACTCGGCCTCACGCTGCATCACGCGGCGTTTTCCGCGGAGGTGATCCGCGGCGGCATTCTCGCGGTCGACCAGGGCCAGCTCGAAGCGGCCGCCGCGCTCGGGCTGCCGCGCCGCCGCCAGACCACGCGAATCGTGTTGCCGCAGGCGATGCGCGCGATCCTGCCGACCGCGTTCAACGACCTGATCATGCTCGCGAAAGGCACGTCGATGGTCTACGTGCTCGCGATGCCGGAGCTGTTCTATACGGTGCAGGTGATCTATCGCCGCAATCTCGAAGTGATTCCGCTGCTGATGGTCGCCACCGTCTGGTACCTGATCATCCTGACCGTGCTGTCGGCGATCCAGGTCCAGGTGGAACGGCACTATGCGCGCGGGGCGCTGCGCAACCCGCCGCCGTCCGTGATCACGTTCGCGCTTGCGCGCCTCGGCGTGCTGTGGCGGCGTGTCGCGTCCCGCCACGCGGCATCGGTCGCGCAGGCTCACGGCGATAGCGACGCCGCGACCGCCGCCGCCCCGCGCGCCGGCGGCGAAGTGGCCGTGCATGGCGTATCGAAGCAGTTCGGCATGCAGCGCGTGCTCGACAACGTGTCGTTCGTCGCGCCGCGCGGCAGCGTGACCGCGATCGTCGGGCCGTCGGGCTCGGGCAAGTCGACGCTGCTGCGCACGATCAACCATCTGGAGCGCGTCGACGACGGCTTCATCGACATCGACGGCGAACTGATCGGCTATCGCCGCGACGGCGACGTGCTCTACGAGCTGAAGGAACGCGACGTGCTGACGCGGCGCACGGCCGTCGGGATGGTGTTCCAGAACTTCAACCTGTTCCCGCACCTGACGGTGCTCGAAAACCTGATCGAAGCGCCGGTCGTCGTCGGCGGCGTCACGCGCGACGCGGCCGAGCGCACCGCCCGCACGCTGCTCGCGCGCGTCGGTCTCGCGGATAAGGCCGACGCGTATCCGCGCCAGCTGTCCGGCGGCCAGCAGCAGCGCGTCGCGATCGCGCGGGCGCTTGCGTTGCGCCCGAAGGTGCTGCTGTTCGACGAGCCGACGTCGGCGCTCGATCCCGAACTCGTCAACGAGGTACTCGACGTGATCAAGGAACTCGCGCGCTCGGGCACGACGCTCGTGATCGTCACGCACGAGATCGGCTTCGCACGCGAAGTCGCGGACAACGTGCTGTTCATGGAGCGCGGGCGCATCGTCGAGGCCGGGCCGCCGGCCGTCGTGCTCGATGCGCCGACGCATCCGCGCACCCGCGCGTTCCTGTCGCGGGTGCTGTGATGCGCGCCGCTCCCGACCTGCGAGGTGCCGCACCATGACCGACCGACGCCAGTTCATGACCGCCGCGCTGGTCGCGGCAACGGGTAGCCTTCCATGGCGCGCGGGACATGCAGCCGCGGCGACCGCGGATCTCGATCCGCGCCAGGCGGGCCGCATTCGCGCCACACGCGATGACGCAGCCGTTCATGAGGCAGCCGGCTATCGCTGGGTACGCGACGGCGCGTTCACGGTCGCGATCTCACCGCACGCGCCGCCGGTGTCGACCTACGCGACCGACGCGCGCACCGTGGTCGGCGCCGATCCCGACTATGCGCAGCTCGTCGCCGACGCGCTCGGCCGCACGCTCGTGCTGCTGCCGATCGCGTGGGCCGACTGGCCGCTCGGACTCACGTCCGGCAAGTACGACGCGGTGATCTCGAACGTCGGCGTGACCGAGAAGCGCAAGGAGAAATACGATTTCACGACCTACCGGCTCGGGCTGCACGGCTTCTACGTGCGCACCGGCAGCCCGATCGCGACGATCGCCGCGCCGAAGGACATCGCCGGCCTGCGCATCATCACGGGCGCGGGGACGAGCCAGGAACGCATCCTGCTCGAGTGGAACAAGCGTAACGTCGCGCAGGGGCTGAAACCGGCCGAACTGCTCTATTTCGACGACGATGCGGCGTCGCGCGTCGCGCTGCTGTCGGGCCGTGCCGATGCGGAGCTGAACCCGAACGCGTCGCTCGCGTACGAGGCCGCCCGCACCGGCAAGATCCGCCGTGTCGGCGTCGTCAATGCGGGCTGGCCGGCCAACGCCGACGTGGCGATCGCGACGCGGCGCGGCAGCGGGCTCGCACCCGCGCTGACGCTCGCGACGAACGCGCTGATCGGCAGCGGTCGCTACGGGCAGGCGCTCGCGCGCTGGGGTTTGCAAAGCGAGGCGATCGCGCGCGCGGAGACCAATCCGCCGGGATTGCCGTCGTTCTGAACAGCGGCAGCGCGGCGCGCCATGCCGGTCACGTTTCAGCGAGCCCCGTCACGGGCAACGCGACGCGCGAGCCAGCGCCACGTCGGTCGTCGACACCTGCTTGCCGTTCACGTGCAGTTGCCGCAGCTTGGTCTCGAGCCCCCATTTCGCTTCATAGGGGAACACTTCATAGTCGAGACCCGGTTGCGGCACGAACGAACGCGCCACATGGTCGACGCGCTGGCTGATGGTGGTCGTACCCACCGCGCCCATGTCGATTATCCGCTGTCCGCCGATCTGAAACGTCATCGTGAGCGGCTGGTTCGCGTTGACCACGTACTCGTCGTAGTACTTGTAGGCGTCATCCGGCAGCGGCATGCCGATCGTCGTATTGCCCGCAAGTGCGCGCGTAAAACCCGGCTCCGCGACATCCATGCCGGGCGGCCCCTTGAGAAGCCAGGAGTCGTTCGGTTCGCAGGTGGTGTTGAAATAGAAATGGGAATAGGCGCCGAGATACACCCGAATCCGCGCTTCCGTTGCCGGATCGTACGCGCCGCTCCGATGCGCTCCGGTACTCGCACAACCGGCCAGCACCCCGCACGCCAGTAAAACCCCTGCCATCTTTCGCATGACTTGCTTCGCTTCGTTATTCGATTTCTGATTTCGAATCGGCTGACGACGCTACTCGTGCGGCGCCTCGCGATCCCGCTCTCGTCGGCCATGGCCCATGGTCCGATGCGCGGATTGTAACCGGTGGCGGTTCGGCCCCGACTCAGGGAGGCGCCATGCTCCATCGATCGACAGTCGGCGTCGCACCTATGCCGGCAGTGCAGCCCCAGCCCTGTCGAGATTCGCGACCTGCGCATGAATCGCCGGAATCAGGTCGCGCCCGTAATCGAGCGCATCGTCCAGCGGGTCGAACCCGCGAATCAGGAACGTCGACACGCCAAGCCGGTAGTACGCGCCAAGCGCCTGCGCGACCTGTTCGGGCGTGCCGACCAGCGCGGTCGAATTCCAGCGCGCGCCGGTCAGGTTCGCGACGCCCATCCACAGCCGCTCGTCGAGCACGTCGCCTTGCGCGGCGGCGGCCATCAGCCGTTGCGAGCCCGCGTTCTGCGGCGCATGGCCGGCGATCGGCTGGCCGTTCGCGAGCCGCGCCGCGCGCACGCGTTCGCGAATCGCCTCGGCCTTCTCCCATGCGGCAGCCTCGGTGTCGGCCACGATCGGCCGGAACGACACGCTGATGCGCGGCGCCCGCCCGAACGGCGCAGCGGCAGCCCGCACGCGCGCGACCTGCTCGCGCACCGACGCGAGCGGCTCGCCCCACGTCATGTAGACATCGGCATGCTCGCCCGCGACTGCGAGCGCGGCCGGCGACGAGCCGCCGAAATAGATCGGCACGTGCGGCCGCTGCGCGCCCTTCACGAGCGGCGACGCGCCGCGCAGCCGGTAGAACGCGCCATCGTGATCGACCGGCGCGTCGGCCTGCCAGATCCGTTTCAACACGTCGAGATATTCGCCGGTGCGGCGGTAGCGCGCATCGTGCGGCACGAAATCGCCGTCGCGCTGCAGGTCGGGATCGTCGCCGCCCGACACGACGTTCAGCGCGAGCCGGCCGCCGCTGAACACGTCGAGCGTTGCGATCTGCCGCGCGGCGGCCGACGGCACGATCACGCCCGGCCGGTGCGCGAGCAGGATGCGGATGCGTTCGGTCGCGGCGGCGGCGAACGACGCGACGATGAAACCGTCCGCCGCGTTGCTGAAATGGCCGACCAGGATCTGGTCGAAGCCGGCGGCCTCGTGCGCCTGCGCAAAGCGGCGCACGTAGTCGGGTTGAACGGCCGCGCCGCCCGGTACGTCGACCTCCGCGCCGGGTGTCGCGGTGATCATGCCGATGATGTCGACTGGCATGTCGGGATGTCCTTGGGGTGCTTGATCTGAAATCGTGGCCGGGATGGTCCGCTTACTGCGCGGCGGCCGTCTTTTTCGCGGGCACTGCGAACGCACCCGCATACGAGCGGTCGAGCAGTTTCGACGTGTCGTACGCAGCCGGAATCACGCCGGCCTTGTGCAGGAAGTCGGCGGTGTTCTGCGCGTCCTTCGCCGCCGTGTCGTCGACCGGGCCGACGCGCTGCTTCGCGTTGTTGAGCCAGCGGTATGCGACGTCGGGTTCGAGCTTCGCGCGCTTCGCCCACAGGTCCGCATACTCGCGCGGATGGCTGTCGACCCACTGGCGCGCCGCAACGACGCGCCGCAGGAAATCGGTGATCTCGGCGCGCTTGCCTGCTGCCGCCTGCTCGTTCGCGGCAACGAAGCTCAGTGCCGGCATCAGCCCCTGCGCGGTCGTCACGGGCCGTGCGCCCTGCCGCAACGCGAGCGTGCTGACGAACGGCTCCCACAGCGACACGGCATCGACCGAGCCGTTCGCGAGCGCGTTGGTCGCATCGATCGGCATCAGGTACGCATACTTGACCGAATCCGCGCGCAGGCCGGCGTGTTCGAGCGCGCGCAGCACGAGCTGCTGGCTCCACGCGCCGCGCCATACTGCGATGGTCTTGCCCTGCAGGTCAGCCACGGTGCGCACCGGCGAATCCTTCGGCACGAGGATCGCGACGCCGTCGAGGCTCTGCCGCGACACGGCGACCACCTTCACCGGCGCGCCGCGCGCGGCCAGCGTGAGCAGCGCGGAATCGCCGAGGAAACCGACGTCGATCGCATTGCCGTTCAACGATTCGGCAACGGGTGCGGCGGCCTGGAAATGCTTCCACTCGATCGTGTAAGGCAGGTCCTTCAGCACGCCGGACGCCGCCATCGACGCCTGGATGTTGAAGTAGTTCTGTTCACCGACGCGCAGCGTGACGGTGTCCTTGGCAATGCCCGGCTGCGCGGCAAGCGCCAGCAAGAGTGCCGTGACGATTCGGCTCGACAACGTGATCTCCCGGAGGGTTGGCAGGCGGCCGCGCAATGGCGGCGCCTCGTGTTCCGCCGTGCGCGGCGGCCGGCGGAACGGATGGAACCGGTGAAGATACGTCGATCCGCTTCATGAAACAAACGCAATATTCTTCTATGCAAAGATGCAAATATTTTATGAAATGACCCGCATTGCCGGATGCCGCCTGCCCCGTCCGGTAAACCTCGTTCGAATGAATCCTCGATAGATATTTCGCGCACGAAATAAATCACAGACTATATTTCGCATACGAAATAACTACCTGGAACGAGGACGGCCATGACCTCCGAACCCATCGAGTTTTCCGCCGTCGACGGTTACGCGCTGCACGGCACGCTGTGGACGCCGGACACCGTGCCGCGCGCGCTGGTGCTGATCCATCCGGCGACGGCCGTGCCGGAGCGACTGTACGCGGGCTTCGCGCGCTTCCTGACCGAACGCGGCTTCGCGGCGCTCACCTACAACTATCGCGGCATCGGCGCGTCGCGGCCCGCGCGCCTGGGCGCGCTGCAGGCCCGCATGCGCGACTGGATGGAGCTCGACGTGGGCGCCGCGACCGCGTGGGCACGGCAGGCATACGAAGGCTTGCCGCTGCTGGCGGTCGGGCATAGCGTCGGCGGGCATGCGATCGGGCTGTCCGCCGCGACGCCGCACCTGCGCGCGGCCGTGCTGGTCGCCGCGCATGCGGGCAGCACGCGACTGATCACGCAGGCGGCCGAACGCCTGAAGGTGCGGCTGATCCTGCGCGTGCTCGGCCCGTTGATGTCCGCGCTGCTCGGCTACGTGCCGGGCAAGCGGCTCGGGCTCGGCGAGGACCTGCCGGCCGGCGTGTTCCGCGAATGGAGCCGCTGGACGACGCTGCCGCATTATTTCTTCGACGATCCGTCGCTCGGCGCGGCCGAGCGTTACGCGAAACAGCAGTTGCCGATCCTCGCGCTCGGCTTCGACGACGATCCGTGGGCGAACCCAACGGCCATCGGGCTGCTGGTAAGCTACCTGACCCGCGCGGCGGTCGAGCGCCGCCAGATCGATCCGCACGCGGCGGGCAGCGGCCCGGTCGGGCACATGGGCTTCTTCCGCAGCCGCCCCGGCACCGTGCTGTGGCCCGATGTGGCCGACTGGCTCGCGCAGGCACTCGACGCGCCGCGCACCGCGGGCCGTCCCTCCCTTTCCATTGCAGCCGGGAACCCAGCTTGAGCGAAGACCGACGACTGTTTTTCATGTTGAACATCGGCCAGCGGCGCGTGCAGCGCTGGATCGACCGCAAGGCGGAGACCGAGACGCGCGCCAGCGCCGCGCAGGCCGGCGCGTTGTTCTGTCTCGCGAAGCAGGATGGCGCGCTGATCGGCGAAGTCGGCGCCGCGCTGCAGCTTGCGCCGTCCGCGATGACGGGGCTCGCCGACCGGATGGCGAAAGCCGGCCTCATTACGCGTCATGCCGATTCGGACGACGGCCGCGCAACACGCTTGTACCTGACCGACGAAGGCCACGCGGCGCTCAAGCGTGCACGCGTGCTGCTGCGCGAACTCAACGGCAAGCTGTGCGACGGGTTTTCCGACGACGAACTCGATGTCGTCGCGCGCTGGTTGCACACGCTGCAGGAGCGGTTTCCGGCGGAACGCTGAGCGGCAGCGCGGCACCGTCGATCCGTTGACGGCACGCGCGCTGTGCCCCGCGCATCAATGCATGTCGGTCAGCACGATGCGCCCGTCGACCTTGCCTTCGCGCAGCTTCGCGAGCACGTCGTTGATGTTGCCGAGCCGGTCGCGGTGGATATGCGCGCGCACCAGGCCGTCGGCGGCGAAATCGAGCGATTCCTGCAAGTCGCGCCGCGTCCCGACGATCGACCCGCGCACGGTGATGCCGTTCAGCACCGTCGAGAAGATCGGCAGCGGGAAATCGCCCGGTGGCAAGCCGTTGAGCGCCACCGTACCGCCACGCCGCACCATCCCGAGCGCCTGCGCGAACGCGCTGCGCGACACGGCCGTGACGAGCACGCCATGCGCACCGCCGATCTCCTTCTGGATCACCTTGGCCGGATCGTCGATCGACGCGTCGATCGTCAGTTCCGCGCCGAGTTGCCGCGCCAGCGCGAGCTTGTCGGGTGAAATGTCGATGGCCGCCACGTGCAGGCCCATCGCACGCGCATACTGCACGGCCACGTGCCCGAGGCCGCCGATGCCGGAGATCGCGAGCCACTGGCCCGGACGCGTATCGGTGACGCGAATGCCCTTGTAGACGGTAACGCCCGCGCACAGGATCGGCGCGATCTCGTCGAACGCAACCTGAGCGGGTAAATGGCCGACGTAATCGGGATCGGCCAGCACGTATTCCGCGTAGCTGCCGTTCACCGAATATCCGGTGTTCTGCTGGCCGTGACACAGCGTCTCCCAGCCCGTGTGGCAGTACTCGCAATGGCCGCAGGCCGTGTACAGCCACGGCACGCCCACGCGATCGCCTTCGCGCACGTGCGTGACGCCCGCGCCGACCGCTGCGACGATGCCCACGCCTTCATGGCCCGGAATGAACGGCAACGACGGCTTGACCGGCCAGTCGCCGTCGGCCGCGTGCAGGTCGGTATGGCAGACGCCCGATGCCTTGATGTTGACGAGGATCTGGCCGGGCCCCGGCGTCGGCACGGGCACCTCCTCGATGCGCAGCGGCTCGCCGAACGCGTGCACGACGGCCGCTTTCATGGTTTGGGACATGTGTCGCTCCTGGCTGGTCGGTGAGCGATCCAGTATCCGGTTTCGGATTCGAACGACGTTGATGCGCGTCAATGCGCGGGCGATGCGCGGCGATGGCGGCTGCTTCAAGGCGTCGCATCGGGGCGCTCCGCAGGATTCACTGGCCCCTGATCCGATGGCGGATGTCCACGCCCGCGTCATCGATCGGCGTGCGGCAATTTCCCGACGGGCCGCGCCGACGGATCCCGAATGCGGGCGACACGAACCCGGCCGGCGCACGAGCAACGCGGCGACACGCGCACCGCGCCGCCCCGTTCAAGCGATCGCTCCGAACATCGCGCAGCCGCTTTCCGCTCCCGCCGCCATTTCACCCATCCGACAGAAACCCGACAGGATCCTGCCATCCGGCTTGGAATTTGAAATGATATAACATATCATTTCGCGTGCTCGTCCGCCTGAAGCCGTTCCACCGTGGGTGGCCGAGCCTCGTCGAGCCATGTTCCAACGGGTCACTGCGCGCCAAAGACGCAACAATATATCGTATCCAGCCGTGACCTGCATCGCTCGTTATCCGATCCGACTCCAACCGATTCACCGACCATGCGCGACCTCCCTCGTCTACCGCTCCGCCCGCTCTCGTCCCTTTCGCTGATGCTGTTCGCCGCCGTCGCACACGCGCAGACCGCGACGCCCGCCGTCTCCGGCACGCCGCCGACCACCCCGCTCGCACCGATCTTCGTGACCGCGAACCCGCTCGGCGACAGCGACCTGATCGCGCCGACCGTCCAGCTTTCCGGCGATGCGCTGACGCGCCGCCAGGCCGATTCGCTCGGCGAGACGCTCAACGGGCTGCCCGGCGTGTCGACCACCACCTACGGGCCGATGGTCGGCCGCCCGATCATCCGCGGGATGGACGGCGACCGGATCCGGTTGCTGCAGAACGGCGTCGCGGCCTACGACGCGTCGTCGCTGTCGTACGACCATGCGGTGCCGCAGGATCCGCTGTCGATCGAGCGCGTCGAGATCGTGCGCGGCCCGGCCGCGCTGCTGTACGGCGGCAACGCGGTGGGCGGTGTCGTCAACACCATCGACAACCGGATTCCGCGCGAGGCGATCCAAGGCGTGACGGGTGCGCTCGACGCGCGCTATGGCGGGGCGAACTCGGTGCGCTCGGGTGCGGCGCAGGTCGAGGGCGGCAACGGCCGTTTCGCGTTCCACGTCGACGCATTCGACCGCGAAACGAGCAAGCTGCGGATTCCCGGCTACGCGCGCAGCAGCGCGCAGCGCGCGATCGACGGCCCCGACACGCCGCAACCGGAAGGCAACGTGCCGAACAGCGACGGCCGCGTGCACGGCGGCGCGGTCGGCGCGTCGTACACGTGGGCGGACGGCTTCGCGGGCCTGTCCTACAGCGGCTACGAATCGAACTACGGCTCCGTCGCGGAAAGCGACGTGCGGCTGCGGATGCGCCAGGAACGCCTCGCGCTCGCGTCCGAGGTGCGCAACCTGAGCGGGCCGTTCACGAAACTGAAATTCGACTTCGCGTACACCGACTATCGCCACAAGGAAGTCGACAACGGCGAGACCGCGACCACCTTCCGCAATCGCGGCTACGAGGCGCGCATCGAGGCAACGCATCGCAAGATCGGCCCGTTCGAAGGCGCGATCGGCGTGCAGTTCGGCCAGAACACGTTCTCCGCGCTGGGCGACGAGATGCTCGTGCCGTCCACGCGCACGAACAGCGTCGCGTTGTTCGGCCTCGAGGAATGGCAGGTCGTCCCGGCGCTCAAGCTGAGCCTCGGCGGACGTTTCGAGCACGTGAAGGTCGATCCCGATCCGGCCGGCGTCGAGAAATTCGCGGGGGCGCAGCCGCGCGAATTCAACGCGGGCAGCCTGTCGGCCGGCGCGCTGTTCTCGCTGACGCCCGTGTGGTCGGTGGCGGCCAACGTCGCGTACACCGAACGCGCACCGACCTTCTACGAGCTGTATTCGAACGGCCCGCACGATGCGACCGGCCAGTTCCTGATCGGCAACCCGAACGCGTCGAAGGAAAAAGCGGTGTCGACCGACCTGTCGCTGCGCTACGCGAGCGGCCCGAACCGCGGCAGCGTCGGCGTGTTCTACAACCGCTTCTCGAACTACCTGGCCGAGTACAACACGGGCCGTGTCGTCGACGACGACGGCGAACCCGTCGCGCCCGGTACCGACGGCTCGCTCAACGAAGCGATCTATCGCGGCGTGCGCGCCGAGTTCTACGGCGTCGAGCTGGACGGCACGTGGCGCGCGTTCGCGCGGCGCGGCCATACGGTCGACCTGGAACTGACGGCCGACTACACGCACGCGCGCAACGTCGATACGGGCCAGCCGCTGCCGCGCATCGCGCCGCTGCGCGCGACGCTCGCGGCCGACTACGGCTACGGCCCGTTCGGCGCGCGCGCGCAGGTCACGCATGCGTGGTCGCAGCACCGCGTGCCCGACAACGACTTTTCGACGGACGGCTACACGTCGCTCGGCGTGATGCTGACCTACAAGTTCCGCGTCGGTGCGACGCACTGGCTCGCGTACCTGCGTGGCGACAACCTGACGAACCAGGAAATCCGCTACGCGACCTCGGTCGTGCGCGGCTTCGCGCCGGAAGGCGGCCGCAGCGTGATGGCCGGGTTGCGCACCACGTTCTGACCCGCTCATGGTCCGCGGCGCCCGCCGCGGGCCTTGCTCCGGCGACGCTCGTCACGCCGCGAGTTTTCGTTTATCGGCCATTACTGCCTATCGCGCAGTGCAGGTTCTGTCGCAATGAGGCTGGATAGTCGAGTAGGAAGTGCGAGGTCGATGAGCTGATTCTCGAACATGACCATCCCCGCACTATCCCTGATCGGCCGCTTATTGCGACAGAACCAACGTGCCTGCCCGGAGCGTCCTGGCGGGTTCCGAGCCATACTTTTCTACGGCACGTGCACCATCCGTGATCCGGTACGGTCACTCGAATTGACGAGCGTTCGCGTATAGGCATGACGCGGCGCCTCCAGCACCGCCTGCGTCTCCCCGGTCTCGACGATCTTTCCGCCATGCATCACGACGAGCCGGTGCGACATCGCACCCAACACGTCGATGTCGTGGCTGATGAACACGTAGCTGAGCCGATGCCGCCGTTGCAATGTCGCCAGCAATTCGAGAATCTGCCTCTGGATCGACACATCGAGCGCGCTCGTCGGTTCGTCGAGGACGAGGATGCGCGGATCGACCGCGAGCGCGCGTGCGATTGCAATGCGTTGTCGTTGCCCGCCGGAGAATGTCGCCGGATGGCGCGAGGCCGCGTCGGCCGGCAAGCCGGTTTCCGCGAGCAGTGCCGCCACACGTGCGCGCCGCGCGTCGGGCGGCATGTGCGGATGATGCAGCGCGAGCCCTTCATCGACGATCTCGCCGACGCGCAGGCGCGGCGCAAGCGAACCGAATGGATCCTGGAACACCATCTGCACGTGCGCGGCGTGTTCGCGCCGCGTCGCCGCCTTGCCTGCGCTTTCGAGCGCCGCGTAGCGGATCGCGCCGGCCGACGGCGCGACGAGCCCGACGAGCGACGCGGCCAGCGTCGATTTTCCGCAGCCCGATTCGCCGAGCACGCCGAGCGTCTCGCCTTCTCGCAGTTGCAGGTCGATGCCTTGCAGCACGGCGGGCGTTTCGCTGCGAAACAAGCCGCGCCAGCCGCGTGCGCGCGTGCGGTATCCGGCGTACAGCGCGCGTACGTCGAGCACACGCGGCGCGTCGGCGGCCAGCGGTGCGATCGTGCGGCGCGGTGCGCTGTCGAACAGCTTACGCGTGTACGCATGCCGCTGCGCCACGAATAGCGCGTCGGTCGCGCCCTGCTCCACGATCTCACCGTGCTGCATCACGGCGACGCGATGCGCGAAGCGGCGCACCAGATGCAGATCGTGGGTGATGAGCAGAATGGCGAGGCCGTGCCCGTCCGCGTTGGATTCCTGGAGTTCGATGAGCAGATCGACGATCTGCCGGCGCACGGTGACATCGAGCGCTGTGGTGGGCTCGTCGGCGACCAGCAGACGCGGGTTGCCCGCGAGCGCCATCGCGATCATCGCGCGTTGCCGCTGGCCACCCGACAACTGGTGCGGATAGGCATCGACCCTGCGTTCGGGTTCGACGATCCCCATGCGCCGCAACAGCGCGATCGCCCGCTCGCGTGCCGCCGCGCCCCGCAGCCCCGCGTGCAGACGCAGGCTTTCACCAATCTGCCGCCCGATGGTCTTGAGCGGATTGAGCGCAGTCATCGGCTCCTGGAACACCATTGCGATGTCGCGACCGCGTATCGCGCGCCATTGCGCTTCGCTTTTGTCGAGAAGTTCCTCGCCCGCGAGCCGCACGCTGCCGCTCACGCGTGCGGCGTCGGCCAGCCCGAGCAGCGCGAGCGCGGTCAGGCTCTTGCCCGATCCCGATTCGCCAACGAGCGCGACGCGTTCGCCGCGCCCGATTGTCAGATTGAGCCCATGCACGATCGTCCGCGCGCCGATCAGGATGTTCAGGTCTTCGACTTCCAGTACGGGCATCGTCATCGGGTGGCTCCTGCGGTGTGGGTTTTGCCAGCGTGGGGGTTGGCATCGTCGGCGTCTGCACCGTCAGCGGCGCGGTTGCGGTCAGTCGCGAACGATTCGCGCAATGCATCGCCGATGAACGTGAGCAGCAGCAGTGTGACCACCAGTGCCGCGATGGCTGTCGCCGAAATCCACCATGCCGATAGATGGCCCCTGCCTTCTGCCAGCAACTCGCCGAGGCTCGGCGCGGGCGGCGGCACGCCGAGCCCGAGAAAATCGAGGCTCGCGAGCGACACGATCGCCGCGCTCATCCGAAACGGCAGCCAGGTGATGACGGGCGTAAGACTGTTCGGCAGGATGTGCCGCCACATGATCTGGCGATCGGACAGCCCGAGCGTGCGCGCGGCGCGCACGTATTCGAGCGAGCGCTTTTGCAGGAATTCGCCGCGCACGTAATCGGACAGCGTGACCCATCCGAACGAGGCGAGCAGCACGAACAGCAGCACGAGGCTCGGCTCGAAAATCGACGACAGGATGATCAGCAGATAGAGATCGGGCAACGCGGTCCATACCTCGGTCACGCGCTGCCCGAGCAGGTCGACGAGGCCCGCGTAATAGCCCTGGAGCGCGCCCGCGAGCACGCCGATGAGCGCGCCTGTCAGCGTCAGCGCAAGCGCGAACAGCACCGAACTGCGAAAGCCATAGAGAACGCGCGCGAACACGTCGCGACCGTATGCGTCGGTGCCGAGCCAGTTCTGCGCCGAAGGCGGCGCCGGAAATGGCTGCGCCGCGTGATAGTTCACGGTGTCGTAGCGATACGGATCGGGCGCGTAGAGCGCGAAATTGCCGTCGCGCGAAAACTGCTCGCGGATGAACGGGTCGAGATAGTCGGCTTCGGTGGGCAGTGCGCCGCCGAAGTCGCTATCGGCGTACGTGTGCAGCGCCGGGAACAGCCACTGGCCGTGATAGCGCGCGACGAGCGGCCGGTCGTTGGCGATCATGCCCGCAAGCAGGCTCGCGACAAACAGCACCGCGAACACGACCAGGCTCGCGAAGCCGAGCCGTTGACGGCGCATGCGCCGCCACCATGCGAACGCGCGCGCGAATTTCGCCGCGTCGCGGTGTGACGCAATGGCGCGCGACGGCAGCACGAATGCGGCCCCCGTTGGCATGTCGGGAACGGTATCGGCGTAGTCCGCCTGCTTCGAATCCGCATGCAATGTGCTGATGACTTCCATGGAGAACTCCGGATTCAGCGGCCGTTGCCGCCGAAGTGAATGCGCGGATCGATCAGCACATACGCGAGATCGCCCGCGAGCTTCGCGAACAGACTCACGGCCGTAAACACGAACAGCGAACCCAGCACGACCGGATAATCGCGGCCGATGATCGCGTCGTAAGACAGGCGTCCGACGCCGTCGAGCGAAAACAGCGTCTCGATCAGCAGGCTGCCGCTCACGTACGCGGACACAAACGCCGCTGGAAAACCTGTCGCGATCGGAATCAGCGCGTTGCGCAGCACGTGTCGCCACACCACCGCGTTGCGCGACACGCCCTTCGCGCGCGCGGTCAACACATACTGGCGCGACAATTCGTCGATGAACGCGTTACGCGTGAGAAACGACACGACGGCGAGGCTGCTCGCCACCGACGCCGTGACCGGCAGCACCAGATGCCAGACGCGGTCGAGCACGCGTTGCGCGAGCGGCAGCGCGTCGTGCTCTTCGGCGCCGAAGCCGCCGAGCGGAAACACGTGCAGAAAGAGATCGCCGCTCAACAGCATCATCAGCAGCACGCCGAGCACGAAGCCCGGGATCGCGTACGCGGCGAGCAACGTGGCGCTCGTCGCGAAGTCGAACGTCGTGCCGCGCCGCAGCGCCTTCGCGATACCGAGCGGCACCGCGATCAGATACGTGAGCACAAGCGTGCAGGTGCCGAGCGTGACCGTCACCGGCAGCTTGCTGACGATCAGCGCCCAGACCGAGCGATGCTGGAAGAACGACTGGCCGAGATCGAAGCGCGCGTAATGCGTGAGCATGCGCACGTAGCGCGTGAGCGGCGGCACGTCAAAGCCGAACGTGTGGCGGATCGCGGCGACTTGCGCGGGGTCGACGCCTTCGTTGCCGTGATAGTCGCCTAGGCCGGAAGCACCCTCGCCGTGAACCGACGAACCTTGCAGCCGCGCCATCACCTGCTCGACAGGCCCCCCCGGCACGAATTGCATAATGACGAACGTCACCGTCAGCACGCCCAGCAGCGTGGGAATCATGAGCAGCAATCTGCGCCCGATATACGCGAACATGACACTTACTCCTGTTGGGCCGCGTGCGTCGCGGCGTTCGTGCGCTGCGCGTCGGGTGCGGCGTGCCACCAGCCAATGACCCAATCGAGCTCGCCGTATTGCCGCGGCACGCGTGCGGGCGGCGAGATACGGCGGCTCCACGCGATGCGCGAGTGCGTGGCGTGCCACTCCGGAATCATGATGCGTTCGCACAGCAGCACGCGATCGAGCGCGCGCGCCGCGGCGATCACCTCGCGTTCGCTGCCGGCGCGCTGCACGTCGTCGATCAGCGCATCGACGGCGGGCGACGCGATGCCCGTGTAATTCTCGGAGCCCGGCGTGCGCGCCGCGCGGCTGCCGAAGCGGCGTTCCAGTTCGACGCCCGGAATGCTCGCGGCGCGGTAGCCCAACGTCGTCATGTCGTAATCGAAATGCTTGAGGCGCTCGACGATGATGGTCTGATCCATGATGCGCAGCCGCGCGTCGATGCCGAGCAGCCTCAGGTTGCGCACGACGATCATCAGGATGCGCTCCATGCCCGTGCCGTCGTCGATCAGTTCGATCGTGAACGGCGTGCCGGCCGCGTTGCGCAGCATGCCATCGCGGTAATGCCAGCCCGCGCTCGCGAGCAGCGCCTCGGCCCGTGCAAGATTGCGGCGCAGCCCGTGGCGCCCCGACGTATCCGGCTGCGGCGGCAGTGCGCCGAACACCTCGGGCGGCACGCCGCCCCGTAGCGGCTCGAGCAGCTTCAGCTCGTCGGCGCCCGGTACGCCGCTCGCGGCGAACACGCTTTCGTCGAAAAAACTGCGAGTGCGCGTGTACTGGCCGAAAAACATGTTCCGGTTGATCCATTCGTAATCTAGCGCGAGACCGATCGCCTCGCGCACGCGAATGTCCTGGAACTTGGGACGCCGCAGATTGAAGAACAGACCCTGCGCATTGCTGATGCCGTGATCCGGAAACTCCTGCTTGCGCAGCGTGCCGTTCGCAAAGGCGGGGCCGCTGTAGTTGCGCGACCATTGCTCCGCGCTGCCTTCGGCCAGCGCGTCGACATCGCCGGCGCGAAAAGCCTGAAGCGGCGCCGACGGGTCGCTGTAGAGCCGGAAACTCACGTTGGCGAAGTTGAACATGCCGCGCCGCACCGGCAGATCCACGCCCCAATAGCGCGGATTGCGTCGATACACGATCTCGTGATTGCTCGCGCGCGCGCCGATCAGATACGGCCCGCTCGCGATGGGCGCAACCGTGGCGAGTTGGTCGAACGTCAGCGTGCCGCCGTCCGCCGCGCGTGCCCAGTCGCGCGAAAACACGTAGAGATCGCCCGCTTCGAGCACCGCGCGGCGCTGCGCCGTGCGAAATGCAAAGCGCACCGTCTGCGCGTCGATCACGTCCACCGCGCGAATGAGCGTGTAGCGGCTGCTGTGGATCGGCGAGGTCGACGAACCCGTCAACTGCTCGAACGAGTAGCGCACGTCCTGCGCCGTCACCGGCGCGCCATTCGAAAACCGCGCGGCCGGATTCAGGTGGAACGTCGCCGAAAGACCGTCACGCGCGATCTCGACGCGATCGGCGAGCAACGGATATTGCGTGCCGACTTCGTCGAGGCTGCGTTGCATCAGCGTCTCGAACATCAGATTGACTTCGTCGGGCGCCGCGTTGCCGCGCAGCAGAAACGGATTGAGCGAGTCGTACGTCGCGATCTCCGTGTAGTTCGCGAGGCGCAGCGTGCCGTCGCGCGGTGGCGCGTGGTCGGCCCACGCAAAGCGCTGCATCGACGCATCGGGCCGCACGTCGTCGAAGAGCGCAAGCGTCGTTTGCCACTGAGGATCGGGCGCGGCGTGTGCGAGCGTGACGGTGCCGGCGATGCACACGCATCGCGCAACGCGTGCCACTTGCGCGACACGTACAACCTGTGCAACTTGTGAGACTCGCTCAATCAGAATGGAGGGCCAAGCGCGCGACGTCGGACGAACGGAATCGGTCATTATTGCTCCGGCTGCGTCACCAGCGCCAGCTTCGTGATGCCCGCGTGCTGCACCGCGCCCATCACCTTCGCGACGGGACCGTACGGCACGCGCTCGTCGGCCTGCAGCGACACTGCGAGATCCGCGTCCTGCTGCTTGCGCTGTTCGAGTTGCGATTCCACCTGCGAGAGCGGCACAGGCTGCTTGTCGAACCAGACTGTACCCGCGTCGTCGACGCTCACGGTAAGCGGCTTTTTCGGATCAACGGAAGCGGTCGCTTCGGTCTTCGGTAGATTGACCTGGATCGCCTTGTTGAGCAGCGGCGTCGTCACGATGAACGCGACGAGCAGCACGAGCATCACGTCGACGAGCGGCGTGATATTGATTTCGCTGAGGACGTCGTCGTCCTGGTTGGAGGAGAAAGCCATCAGGCGGCGACCTCCGTGGCGCGGGCGAAAACCGGTCGGGATTGATCGGCGCGCGGCGCAGTCGCCGCGCTCTCGGCGGCGTTTTCTACTGAAAGGCGAAACTGCTGGCGCTGCGCGAGCGCGTAGAGCGTGCCGGCGTGATCGTCGAGGCGCGCGACCGCGGCTTTCGTTCCGCGCACAAAGATGTTGTACGCGAGCACGGCCGGCACGGCGACGGCGATGCCGATGCCCGTCGCGACGAGCGCCTCGCCGATCGGCCCGGCCACCACGTCGATGCTCGCCGATGCCGCGTGCGAAATCGCCCCGAGCGCGTGAATGATGCCGAACACCGTGCCGAACAGCCCGACGAACGGCGCGATGCTGCCCACCGACGCAAGCCACGCGAGCGAATGTTCGAGGCGCCGGCGTTCGTGCGCAATCTGGCGCGTGAGTTGGCGCTCCAGCGTGTCCTGGCGGCTCCACAGGTCTTCGGGATGGTCGCTGTCAAACGTGCGCGCCTGTTCGAGCGCGGCGAGTGCCGTGCCCGTCACGCGCGCCTTGGGGCCTTCGGGCAGCGCGCGCGAAGCGATATCGACGAGCGTAAGTGCACCGTCGAGTGCATCGTCGGTGCGCCGATCGACGCGTGCGGCGCGCGTGTGCTGGATCGCCTTCAGGACGATGATCGTCCACGTTGCGATGGAGAACGCGCCGAGCAGCCACAAGGCGCCTTGCACGATAAGGGTAAGCGGCAACGAATTCATGTTCGGACTCCGGAAATCAGTCAAGTTGGAAATTGAGCGGAACGTCGACCCAGCCATCGACAGACGTGTCGCCCCGCTTGGCGGGCACGAAGCTCCAGTGCCGCACGGCGGCGACGGCGGCATCGTCGAGCACGCGGTGGCCGCTCGAGCGACGGACCTCGATTGCGTCGGGCGAGCCGTCCGCACGGACGTGGACATGCAGGACGACCTTGCCCTGCCAGCCGTAGTCCTGCGCTGTCGCCGGGTAATCGGGCGCGGGATTGTGCAGGTAATCGGCGTTTCCGTCGGGCAGCGTGGTTTTTTGCGTGGCCGGCGCGGTAGCTGCGGCCGGTGCAGCGGGTGCGGCAGGCGCCGCCGCCGGTGCGGGTGCGGCCGATTCCGCCGGCGCAGCCGAGGGCCGCGCAG
>NZ_JAAGPM010000084.1:0-35512 GCF_017104865.1 Burkholderia sp. Ac-20349 | reverse complement strand
TGGGGGCGTGCTGCTCATGACTGGAAGGCGGCTATGAACCAGTTCGCCATCCTTTACGAGGATCGATTCGTTCGACCATCCGTGTGAATCTCAACCCGCCTTGAACACGGAAATCCTGACACCCCCGCGAGGTGACGGTCTCGGCTTGCGAGCAGCGACGAGCCTCGCTTTGGCAACGCTTGTAATACGCTTGGCGGCTGATGCCCATGTATCGGCAGGCCCGCTCGACGCTCAGCTTTTCGACCCGCCTTTGCGTGACGACCTGCCCGAAGGCTTTTTTACGGTGATCCCGTAGTCCTTGCGCATCACGTCGATCACCGCCTCGAACAGCGCGGCTTTCTCCTGCGCTTCTCGCAACTGCGTCTCCAACTCCTTGATGCGCTGCTCCGGTGTGAGCGGTTTCGAATCTTGCTTCGGCATGGTGGAACCTGATCGCGCACGACCGGATGGATCGGCCCAATCCTGCAAGCCGTGCTTACGTAACCATACCAGCACCGTCGAGCGGCCCTGAATGCCGTAGCGTCGCTGCGCCTCTTTGTAAGTCAGATCGCCTTTTTCGACTTGTACCACCACCGACAGCTTAAAAGCCAGGCTGTAGTCCCGCTGCGTCCGCTTGATCCCTTGCTCCATCTGGCACCTCCTCGCCTCAGCGAAAAAGTGTCAACCTATTTCAGGATGGGTCACGGCCATGAAAAAAGCCCGCCATGTGGCGGGCTTTTCACGGGTGCGGAGAAACGTCGAAATCAGCGAAGCTGATTCACGAGCAGCCCCATGATCTGACGAGCCGCCGACGACGTGTCGACCGAACCCGAATCGTCGACGACCGCAACGCGGGTCTGGTCGGCCGTGAGCGCCTTCACGTTGACACGGTACTGCTTCGCCTGCTTTTCCTTCTTGCCGTGGAACAGCTGGCTCCAGAAGCCCTGCTCGGCCGAACTCAGATCCTTCGGATCGACGTAGCGCACGAAATACAGGCCCTTCGTCCGATCGCGATCGTCAACCGTGAAGTTCGCACGATCGAGCGCGAGACCGACGTGCAGCCACGACCGGTCGTACGGCTCGCCGAGCGTGACCTCCGACGGCACGGCGGCGTCGGCCGCATCGTTACCCTGCGCCGACGTGCGGGTGACGTTTTGCGCGGCAATCGCTGCAGCCGCCTTCGACGATGCGTCGGTGTCGGCCTTCTTGTCCTTCGCTACCGTGTTGTCCTTGATGTTCGCGATCGGCGGCTCGCCGTTCTTCGCGCGCTGCTCGTTCTGTGCGAGCACGGCCATCAACCGCTTCAGGTATTCGGTCTCGAGCGCCGGATCGTTCGGCTTCGGTTCCCACTTGCTCGAATCGTTGTTCGCGCCCGTGATCGCTTCGCGCATGCCCTTCTGGCTGATGAACACGTAAGTGCCGCCATTCGGTGCCGAATCGAGACGCGTGCGGTACTTGTTACGCTCGGCCGTCACGTACGAGTTGCCCATCGCCTTCGAGATCACGCTACGGATCAGGCCGTCGTTGATCTGCGGATGGGTTTCGTTCCAGTCGGTTTCCATCACGCCCTTGTCGCGCTGGTCGACGACGAGCAGGAAGCCCTGCTCCTGCCAGAAGCGGCGGACCTGCGGCCAGACATCGGCCGGCAACTTGCCGTCGATCACGAGCCAGCTCTCGGTGCCGTCGCGCTGGATATGCATGCCGGCCACGGCCGGAGCGACCGTATCCAGTGCAGGCGCCGCCTGCTGGACCTGGTGAAGCGCGGACAGGGAAGTCGCGCCGCCCTGGGGCGGCAGCGAACGCTGATCGGCCGTCTCGTCGAGCATGTTGGGCGGCACTGCGAGCGACGCTTCCTTCGATTTCGAATCGCTCTTGTAGTCCACTTTCGTGGGCGACGACGTACCGCAACCGGCGACGAGCGCGCCGGTGGCGAGCACTGCAGCGAACCGCATGGTAAGACGAAGATCAGTCATGTTCGGGGAATCCTCTTCCGCTAAATCACGGCGCTTTCCGTGGATCAACCCTGCATTTTACCGGGGCCGCGCCGCGATGTGCAAAAAAGCGACCGGCAAGAAAAAACCCGCGTCAGCCTGAGCTGACGCGGGTTCTTGTCTGGTCGGGACGAGAGGATTCGAACCTCACAAACCCTCGTTGGGACAAGGCTCTCCGGGCGGTGCGGCGGTCGAGGCCGTCATGGCAATTGACACGGAGTCGCACACCTTGGCACGGGACGTCCTCTCATCGATGGTCGTCTTGTGGCCCTCGAGCGTCATCGGCGGCCCGAAATCCCCCCATTCAAGCCCTCGACAATCTCAAGCAGGCGTGGCGTTCAAAGTAGGCGGAGTCCGCGGTTCTCCTTGCGTGCAATGAGAACCTCTGTCGCACCTCGGGTCGACGATGGACTCCTCTCGAAATCACCTTGTCACCGCGCCCGGTCGTATCGATTACTGCTCCGGATCCATTGGCGTCACCCGCTTTGATTTGGCCCCACAAGCCGTCCTCATGCCATCCAGCGCCACGGCGCCGCCATCTATCGCGCACCGGTTCGCCCCTTCGACAATCGGATAGGAGTCGCCGCATTTGGGGCACGAAACCATGTGACCGGCACAGATCGCAGGCCATGCCATCCGGGTTCGCATGGCCAGCAGCTTCGAGCGCAATACCACCGTGATTTGTAGAGTCACCTTTACGAACAATGGCTTTCACAGCAGCAATATCTTCCGTCGCCAGATGCGAGATATACGAACACAAACAATTTGCTCAACATGGAAATTTTTGACGGCTTACCAGAATTCAGCGCAGCCAATGCCATTAATTTTCCAAAAATCGCTTACTTTATTGCGGACAATATGCATCAAGCCCCTTCGATGCCGCCCATGCCACCCCCACGTAGTAATCAACCCCAGCAGCATCACGCGAGGCAACGATGTTAAGACTCATCCCGCCCTTGCAGAATTTAACGGTTTTCTCGCCATATTTATCCTTCTCACCAGATTCGATCCAGCCCAACCCAGGCAAAGTCGCTCTGCAATAGCCCAAGACATCATTTACGCCAGCGCTCGACTGAAAATGACCACTCACAGCGTTGATCGAATTTTTCTCGAACGATTGCGGGAAAGAACTCCAATTATCTCCATTACGGACTTTTATCTTGCCAAACTCCATCTTGAGCGTCGAAATTTCTATCTCGCTTCTTGGCGCTCCGATCAAAAAATTTACAAAATTCTCTCGCCCAACAAAGACAAACACCAAACAAATTACAGCCGAGATAGCATAAATAATTTCATACTTGAGATTCATTTCCATTGTCCAGGCAAGCTACCGAACAGGTGATGCACGTATTCGACAGACTGAAACGCCACCCCTGGAGTTTCCAGGGAAAACTCAGTAAAAGACCGTGGATATGACCGCTACCATAACGCTGCAAGCCACGGCACTCATGCCCACAACATGCGTTTCCTTGCGACCTACCACCGAGCCCAGTCGGTGTTGTAGCCGTCAGACGCGACCGTGATGCGACTGGATTTCAACCGGTTGGCGCCCAATGGCGTCTACTCATGTTCGCTTCCACCTCTAATCAATTGCATAAAAAACAGGCACGAAGCGACACGGCATCCCGGGAAACACAGATGTCAACATTAGAGGACGCTCCGCGCAGTTCCCTGTACACGAGGAACCCAAGATGCCCTCGGTGGCCCCTGCGGCCGCTCAAACGTGCCATCACCTGTCACGGCAAGAAATGCGTCGTGCGCGAATCATTTGATCGCGCACGTGTCTGGCTGCAGCAGGTAGGAGATTACGTCAGGATCGGCCGTTGCACCGTTTCATATACCGAGAACCAGCGACGCACCAGCCATATGGTCACGATACCCACGATCACGCCGGCACCGATATCTGCCAGGTAATGGCCACCTACCGAGAACGTCGATACCAACATTACAAAATTCAGCGTGAGCGCGACGGGAAAAATGAAGCGCAGGTTACGCGTGACAAAGATCAACATCAGCGCGACGACCGCGTGAAATGACGGCAGCGAAACGATTCCCTGCATCGCCATAGGATTCATTACCATGGGCGCACCACTTCTCGCACTGAAGTAATCCGAAAGATGAGATGCCGGCCCCGAATCGTTAATACCGAAATGCGGGAACGCACTCGCCGCCGGATACCATGTCGAAATCGCAACCACGAATAGCAGCGAAATCACGAATATCAACATCATCTCGCAAAGCTCTTGCCTACGACGCAATATTCCGAACAAGAAGCACAATAAAACCATCTGATATGCCATGCTTCGATATGCAAACTCAAGCACCTGCTGAAGAATATTGGAGCGGACGATCCATTGATAGGCTTTCAACCAATCGAATCCAAATGATTGCTCCCACGCCAGAAGCGCATCCTGAACCTCGGGACGGCCGACGGCCGCTCCGATATACGTCGCAACCGCTACAGACTGCCCATACATCGCGATAATCCGAAAGCAAAGGATCGAAAGCGCGATATCCTGGCAGCGAAGTTTCTCGGCAACTATCCGGTATCGCGGGATACGTCCGATACCGACCAGGACACCGCAAATTAGCAGTGTCATGAGGCATGTCTCGACCGATTGAAGATACCACTCAGGAATGATGGATAGCCCAAACCGGCCCATGGTCGCGAAATCGACAGCAAACATTACAACCGTCAGAATCCACGCAACCGAAAACGCCCCCAATACTCTCATTTTCATATTTTCCCCGGCCATAATTGTTATTGACGGTGGGTCCGTCCTGTTGGCACATATTCAATCACGTCCTGCAAAAAATTTCACTGGCCGTTTGTCATGGGCTCCATCGAATCAGTCATCGCGGGACCGGCACCCGGAGCGAAAGCGGTTACGGTATATCCATCGTTGTAGATGGCGTTGCCGCGCCACGACCGCCATGCGTCGATCGAAGGAACCCGCGTAGTCGGTTGGCACTCGCACAATCGTTACCCCATTCAGACTGTCGAACGCGACGTGCGTCGCCTCGTTCGTGATCAGGTGCAAGAAAGGTAATCCGAAGACGAACCAGGTTTACTGCGACGCATGGGATGGCGCCATCGAGCGCGTCGAAAAGTTTGACGCGTCGATCAAAGATATCCGCGCAAAGGCGCTGACGGACGCGAAGCCGGCCAGCTACGCGATTGAGGAACTGCGCATCGCCGGCGCTCACACCGACACCGCGACGACCAAGCCCTACATCAAGTCGCCCTAGGTGCCGCGATCGAATGTCGTCCCGCCCCTGCCGATGCCGAAATCGGCATAGGATGCAGCCCGATATTAGAGATTCTCCAATATGGTCTCTAATTTGCCCAAAAAGTGAGCACCAAATAAAAAACCCGCACAGCATTACGCTGTGCGGGTTCTTGTCTGGTCGGGGCGAGAGGATTTGAACCTCCGACCACCTGCACCCCATGCAGGTACGCTACCAGGCTGCGCTACGCCCCGAAAGAAAGAAAGTATAACAGACGGTTTCCCGATTTAGAACGGGTCGCATGCATTTTGTGAATGTTCTTGTGAATTTTTTTGCGCGACAGCGCCGATGCAAGCAACGACGCGCATGGCCTGGCGACTTGCGCACGGCCCGCACGGCCCGCACGGACCCGCATCCCATCACTGCTTGCGCGCGACACAGATGACCGTCAGGCCGGCGACGCGGTTGAAGCGGAACATCGGCAACTCGATCCGGCAGATCGTCTTGAGCAGGCCGTTGACGACCGGATGGTGACGGCGCAATTGCGATACCGGCTCGCGCGGATGCCGACGCGCCCGCTCGCCGAGCCGCAACGCAGCCGCAAGTGGAAACGTGAGACCGAAATAGTAGGCGCCGTGCTCGACGTCGAGCCCCGCGCGACGCACCACGTCCTCGAGACTGCCGAGCGTATATCGGCGCTTGTGCTCGAGAAAATCGTCATGGCCGCTCCAGAGGAACTGGAACGCGGGAACCGTAATCAGGAACCGGCTGCCCGACGACGCGCCCTTTACGTATTGCATCAGCAGGTCGACATCGTCGTCGACATGCTCGAGCACGTCCATCAGCAACACGAGATCGGCGTCGAATCGATCAACGGATCGCCGGAAGTGGATGGGCTTGCCAGCCGCCTCGCCGTCGGTATCGTCGGCGTAACTCGTATCGACACACCACGCCTCCGACGCCTGCGTACGCTCGAGCAAGTGCTTCGAGAAGAAGCCGGAGCCTGCACCGACATCGAGTATCCGGTTCGCGCCCGGCGCCCCCAGGAATCGACGGATCGCACTCGCCTTCGACGCGTAGTACCAGTGATCGCCCACGCCCGCACCCAATACGTCGACTTCCTTGAGATCCATGACGTTTCCCCGTGATGGCTACTGTGCTTTGGTCGATACAGCCACTGATGCCGATCTTACCTTGCCGGCGCCACCGCTCCTATCCGTCCCGACGCGCTGCCAACTCCGGCAACCCGCACTCCGCCCGAATCGAAAATGACGATGGCCGGTTCGCCGCAAATCGCTAACCCGCTCATCGCCTCGTACGGCTCGATGACGTCGTATATCGCGAACGGCCGGCAACTCGACCAAGTGCCGCTGAACCCGATGCGGCAGCACATGATGACCTGATTGGCCCGCGGGCCACTGCGTCGGGGCCGGATCGCATCCGTGCTTCGACCGCACCGCCCCCCAACCTCGTATCCGGCGAAACCCGCACTGGTCAAGGCTGGAGCGAATTTGTCCGGGCGCGGAAACATCCGCCGACGACCGGCCGCGCAAACCAAACGACCGTTTGATCTGGCCGCCCCACCACCCCGAATCCGTTGCCCCGCAGCCCGCCGGCCTGCCCTGCCCGGGCGGCCGTTGTTTGGTAACGCCGCTCTAGCACGCTATGCCACACTGCACGGCATCGACGCTCGCGCCGTGCAATGGCGCGCGCTGCCGTCGATCACGACAAGACATGGAGACAGACGATGCGGAATGCGGTCCGGCGCGGCCATCGCTCGCCTTTGGCAATTTTCGACTGGATTTCCGGCCCGCATCGCGCGGCCCGCCCCATCTCGCCCAAGCCATCCCGCGTGTTCGGCTGCGGTGTGCTGGCGCTCGCGCTGCTGTGTGCCGGTTGCGCGGAATCGTCCGCGCAGCGCGACGGCAACACATCGGTCGCGTCGACCAAAATCGAACGCGCGAAAGCCGAACGCCTCGCCCGCGAGCAGCAGGTCGCTCGCACCGTACCGTCGCTCGCATCGATCAACCTCACGCAGCCGCGCCCGTTCACGCTACGCGACTCGGGCCAGAATGGCGCGATGACGTTCCTGCGCGATGTCGACTTCCGCATCGTCAACAACCTCGGCTTCTTCATCCATCAGTTGTCAGCCACACTCGTGCCGACGCAGGCCGGTGCGCCGATCGTGTTCGACGATCCGACGAGTTTCGAGATCGACGTGCATGAAGGCACGGTCACGCTCGACAACGCGAAGCTGACCGCCCTCTTCAACACCTACATCTTCGGCTATCGCAACGCGCCGCTGCGCAAGCTCGCCGTGTCGGCCGGCGACGGCGTGATTCACCTGCAAGGCGAGATGCAGCGCGACGGCTGGGTGCCGTTCTCGCTGACCGGCACGCTCGCGATCCGCGACGGCAGCCAGCTCGTGTTCCATCCGACGGGCGTGCGCGTCTCGGGCATCAACGCGCAGCCGGTGATGCGCGCGGCCAACGTGAAGATGGCCGACCTGCTGAAAGTCCAGACGCCGATCGCGCAGCTCGCCGGCGACGATCTCGTGATGTCGGTCGACAAGCTGATGCCGCCGCCGCGCCTGAAGCTCACGATCACCGCGCTGCGCGTAACGCCGGCCGGCCTCGACCTGAAGCTCGACGACGGCACGCATGCCGGCTTCGCGATGCCCGCGAACGCACCGCAGCAAGCGATGTACATTCGCGGCGGCGACGTGAAGTTCATGCGCTCGATGCCGATGAACGCGGACATCCTGATCGGTCCGGTCGATCCGGCGAAGCACGACCAGACTTTCGTGTTCGACCTGTATCACTATCGCGACCAGGTCTCGGCCGGCTACTTCAATTTCGACGAAAACGGTGCGATGGCGATCCGGATGCCTTCGTACGCGGGCCCGGCCAGCGGCGCGCTGCTCGGCAACGCGGCCGCGCGCCTGAACGACAGCTTCCTCGCCGCGCAGCAGAATGCGCTGCGCGACATACGCCAGCACTGGGAAGCCTACGCACTCGCAGCGAACACCGTTCACCCCGGCATGCAGAAGGTCGCGATGCGGCGCACGTCGACCACGCCGTTCAACGAACGGCACGTGTCGAACCGCAACCCGACGATCCATCTGCGCAACGTCGACTTCAACCTGTCCGGCGATATCGGCTTTCACGTCGAGGATCTCGACGTCGAACTCGTATCGAAGCGGCCCGGCGAACCCGTCGACCTCGACGATCCGAACCAGTACGACATCCGGATTCTCGGCGGCACGGTCGTCGAGTCGTGGAAGGCGATGTCCGCGCTCTTCAACAACTATCTGCTCGATTACGCGCCGCGTTCGCTGAACGACCTGCAACTGAGCGCGGACGGCACGAACCTGCGCGTCCAGGGCGGCATCAAGCTGTGGAATCATGTGCCGGGCGTCTGGTTGCCGACCGACATGAAGGGCTCGCTGTCCGTGCTCGACGACCGGCACCTCGCGTTCAACCCGTCCCAGGTGTCGGTGCTCGGCATCCCGCAGGCGAAGCTGCTGCGTTCGCTCGGCATCGAGCTCGCTTCGCTGACGCCATTGCAGCGGCGCGGCGCGGAACTGCGCGGCGACACGCTCGTGCTCGACCAGTACACCGTGTTCCCGCCTCCCATGCTGAACGGCAAGCTCGGACAGGCAACGGTCGAGCGGGACGGACTGCGCCTCACGTTCAGGCGCCTGGCGGGCGCGCCCGCACCGCAACGGCCGCAGATCGATGCGCCGAGCTACATGTGGATGGAAGGCGGCGACATGAAGATGTTCAACGTGCTCGAACTGAACGTGCGCGCGCTGATCCGGAATTCGGCCGAGGCCGGCCCGATGCGTTTCGACCTGTACGGCTACCGCAGCCAGGTCGCGCAAGGCTCGGTGCGGATGCTGCCGGACGGCACGCTGGTCGTCGACATGGGGCAAAAGAATCCGCTCGCGTCGCGTTGATGCGCATGGGCGACGCCCATGAAAAAGCCCGGTTGGCACATCGCCAACCGGGCTTTTTGTTTCATCTCGTTCGCGCTCAGTCGTGCTTCAGTCCGTCGATCACATCGAGCAGCGCCTGCCGCAACGCAGTGACGTCGACCGTTACGCCCGGCTTGGCCGACACGCGCGCATCGGCGGCCTGCACGTCGGGTTCGACCGGTGCCGCCGCACCTCGCTCGCCGCCCGGCGAATCGAGCCGGTTGCGCGCGCCGTTGATCGTGAATCCCTGCTCGTACAGCAACTCGCGAATCCGCCGGATCAGCAGCACTTCGTGGTGCTGGTAATACCGACGATTGCCGCGCCGCTTCACCGGCCGCAGTTGAGTAAATTCCTGTTCCCAATAACGCAGCACATGCGGCTTGACCCCGCACAGTTCGCTGACTTCACCGATCGTGAAGTAGCGCTTCGCGGGAATCGGAGGCAAGACGACTTTCTCAACCGTAGTGGTCATCGTCGGTTAACCGTCGGTAAAGGGTGCGCGGCGGCCGCGCGGGGACGTCAGCGCGCGGGGCTTACTCCGCGCCGTTTTCGACCAGCGCCTTCAGCTTCTGGCTCGCGTGGAAGGTTACCACCCGGCGGGCCGCGATCGGAATCGCCTCGCCCGTCTTCGGATTGCGGCCCGGACGCTGCGGCTTGTCGCGCAACTGGAAATTGCCGAACCCCGACAGCTTGACGCTTTCGCCGTTTTCGAGCGCGTCGCGGATCACTTCGAAAAACGCCTCGACCATGTCCTTCGCTTCACGCTTGTTCAGCCCGACGCTATCGAACAGCAGCTCCGCCAGTTCCGCCTTCGTCAGCGTGGGCGTCTCGGTGGACGCCGGCGCCGAAGCGTCGCGGTTCATGGCGCTGCGTTGCGCCGTCAGGAGGGCTTCGAATTCACTCGAGGTCATGTCGTTCATATCTGCCATACAGCGCGTTAAATCAAAACTTACGATCGGAAAAAGCCGCCCGCGAGCGGGCGGACCTTCTCCTTAGCCGCGCAGGCGCGCACCAGCACGAGCCATCCGCTCGACCAGCGTCTGGATCGCCTGATCGACGACCTCATCCTGTAGCGTGCCAGCCGCGTCCTGCAGCGTCACGCGGAAGGCAAGGCTCTTCTCGTGCGCGGCAAGACCACCGGAAGTATTTGATTTTGCACGAAATTCGTCGAAGAGTACAACCTTCTGAACGAATCGGCAGGCCTCTTCGGCAAGCGCCTTCTTCATTTCGTCGAAAAGTGCCTGAACCTCGACCGCCTGATCGACGACCACGGCGATATCGCGACGAACCGGCGGGAATTTCGACACATCGGTCGGCGCGGGCAACGCACGCGCAATCAGCGCATCCGCATCGACCTCGAACATCACCGGCGCGTGCGGCAGCTCGTATTTCTGCATCAGGCGCGGGTGCAGTTCGCCGATCCAGCCGACCGCACGGCCGTCGACTTCGATGCGCGCGCTGCGGCCCGGATGGAGGGCCGGATGCTCCGCCTTCACGAACCGTGCAGCGGCAGGCGCGAACAGCGCCTCGAGATCGCCCTTCACGTCGAAGAAATCGACCGCGCGGGTCGCGACGCCCCACTGCTCGTCGAGCGCCGGACCGTAGGCAAGCGCACCGACACGCTTCGGCTGCACATAGCCCTCGACCGTCAGCTCACCGGCCTTCGCCGACGCATCGGTGAGGAACACGCGGCCGGCCTCGAACACGCGCACGCGATCTGCACGGCGGTTCAGGTTGTGGCGCAGCACGGAGATCAGGCTGCCGAACAGCGTCGTGCGCATCACCGACAGCTGGCTCGCGATCGGGTTCAGCAAGCGGATCGGTTGATCGTTGCCCGCGAAATCCTGCTCCCACTCCGCATCGACGAAACTGAAGTTGACGGTTTCCGCGTAGTCGCGCGCGGCGAGCGCGTGACGAATGTCGTGGATCGAGCGACGCGTTTCGTTGGTCGCGCGCATTTCGCTCGTCGCGACCGGCGGACGCGCCGGGATCTTCTCGAAGCCGTAGATGCGCGCCACTTCCTCGATCAGATCTTCTTCGATCTCGATGTCGAAGCGATGCGACGGCGGCGTGACGAGGAACGCATCGTCTTCACGCTCGAACGGCAGGCCAAGGCGCGTGAAGATGCTGGCGATCTCGTCGCCACCGATCTGCACGCCGATGATGCGGTTCGCGCGCGACACGCGCATCTTCACCGGCGCGCGTTGCGGCAGGTTCACGGACTGATCGTCGACCGGGCCGGCCTTGCCGCCGCAGATCTCGAGAATCAGTTGCGTGATGCGCTCGACGTGCTCGACGGTCGTCGCGTAGTCGACGCCGCGCTCGAAGCGATGAGCCGCATCGGTCGAGAAGTTGTACTTGCGCGCACGGCCGCGGATGCTGTCCGGCCACCAGAATGCGGCTTCCAGGTAGATGTTGGTCGTATCGAGCGTAACGGCCGTGCTGTCGCCGCCCATGATGCCGGCCAGGCTTTCGACCTGGCGGTCGTCCGAAATCACGCCGACCGTTTCGTCGAGTTCGACGGTGTTGCCATTGAGCAGCTTCAGCGATTCGCCGCGCTTGCCCCAGCGCACCTCGATACCGCCGTGGATCTTGTCGAGATCGAACACGTGCGACGGGCGGCCGAGCTCGAACATCACGTAGTTCGAGATGTCGACGAGCGCCGACACGCTGCGCTGGCCGGAACGCTCGAGGCGCTCGACCATCCACTGCGGGGTCTTCGCATGCGCGTTCACGCCACGGATCACGCGACCCGAGAAGCGGCCGCACAGATCGGGCGCGGCAATGCGCACCGGCAGCGTTTCGTCGAGCTCGACGCGCACCGGGCGGATGTCGACCGGCGTCAGCGGCGCGCCGGTGATCGCGGCCGTCTCGCGGGCGATGCCGAACACGGACAGGCAGTCAGCCTTGTTCGGCGTCAGCTTGATTTCGAAGATCGTGTCGTCGAGATTGAGCGTCTCGCGAATGTCCTGGCCGACCGGCGTGTCTTCCGGCAGCACCAGCAGGCCGCTGTGATCCTCGGACAGCTTCAGTTCGCGCGCCGAGCACAGCATCCCCTGGCTCTCCACGCCGCGCAGCTTCGACAGCTTGATCGCGAACGGCTTGCCGCCCTCTTCTGCCGGCGGCAGTTCCGCGCCGACCAGCGCGACCGGTACCTTGATGCCGGGCGCGACGTTCGGTGCGCCGCAGACGATATTCAGCGTCGCGCCGGTGCCGGCGTCGACCTGGCAGACATTGAGCTTGTCCGCATCCGGATGCTTGACGACTTCGAGCACGCGGCCGACGACGATCTTCGACGTCGGCGGCGCAGCCTTGCTCAGCGATTCGACTTCGAGCCCCGCCATCGTCAGCGCGTGCGACAGTTCGTCGGTCGTCAGCTGCGGGTCGACAAAGGTTCTCAACCAGGATTCAGGGAATTGCATGGATGTCTACGTTCGAAACAGGTTAGATCGACGCCCGGGCCCCGTCGGATCGTCCGTCGGGGCGTGCACGGGCACAGGTCGGCGCGGCGCGCGGCGTTACGCGAACTGGCGCAGGAAACGCAGGTCGTTCTCGAAGAACAGCCGGAGATCCTGGACGCCGTAGCGCAGCATCGTCAGGCGCTCGAGGCCGCTGCCGAACGCGAAGCCGATGTAGCGCTCGGGATCGAGGCCCATGTTGCGAATCACGGTCGGATGCACCTGCCCCGAACCGGAGATTTCGAGCCACTTGCCGGCGTTCTTGCCTTGCTCGAACATCATGTCGATCTCGGCCGACGGTTCCGTGAACGGGAAATACGACGGACGGAAGCGCACGAGGATGTCGTCGCGCTCGAAGAATTTTTTCAGGAAGTCGGTATAGACGCCCTTGAGGTCGGCGAAGCTGATGTTTTCGTCGATCCACAGCCCCTCGACCTGATTGAACATCGGCGAGTGGGTCGCATCGCTGTCGACGCGATACGTGCGGCCCGGCGCGATCACCTTGATCGGCGGACGGTTCATGCGCGCGTAACGCACCTGCATCGGGCTCGTGTGCGTGCGCAGCAGCAGCTGGCGGCCGTCGGCATCCTTGCCTTCGACGTAGAAGGTGTCCTGCATCGAACGCGCCGGATGGTTCTCCGGGCTGTTCAGCGACGTGAAGTTGTACCAGTCAGTCTCGATTTCGGGGCCGTCGGCCACATCGAAGCCGATCGAGCCGAAAATCTGTTCGACACGCTCCCACGTGCGCATCACGGGGTGCAGGCTGCCTGCACCGGCGCCGCGGCCCGGCAACGTCACGTCGATCGACTCGGCGGCGAGGCGCTGGTTCAGCAGCGCGTCGGCGAGTGCCTGACGGCGCGCGGTCAGCGCGGCTTCAACCTGCTGCTTCACGACGTTGATGCGTGCGCCTTCGGTCTTGCGTGCTTCGGGATCGAGCTTGCCGAGGCCCTTCAGCAACTCGGTCAGCGCACCCGACTTGCCGAGAAATCGGGCTTTCTCGTTTTCGAGCGTGGTGATGTCGGCAGCCTGTTCGAAGGACTGCTGCGCGTCGGCGACAATCTGGTCCAGATCCATAGATCCCATCATTTCCAACGTCATTCGGTCTTGGCAAGCGAAATCGCCCACCAAACAAAAAAGGGGCTCGGAAGAGCCCCGTTTTCGCTGCAGCGGCCGAGACTACCGGAACGTCGCTGCAACTAACCACGCAGTGCTAATTTCGCAATTAGGCTGCAACGGCGGCTTTCACCTGCTTGACGATCGCAGCAAAAGCAGCCTTGTCGAACACCGCCATGTCGGCCAGCACCTTACGGTCGAGTTCGATCGACGCCTTCTTCAGGCCGTTGATGAACACGCTGTAGGTCATGTCGTGCTGGCGAACTGCCGCGTTGATACGCGTGATCCACAGTGCGCGGAACACACGCTTCTTGTTGCGGCGATCGCGGTACGCGTACTGACCAGCGCGCATCACCGCCTGCTTGGCGATGCGGTAGACGTTATTGCGGCGGCCGCGATAACCCTTGGCCAGGTTGATGATCTTCTTGTGGCGGGCCCGTGCGGTTACCCCACGTTTGACTCGAGGCATGTTTCTCTCCTTAGAGTATCAGTTAGGGGTTACGCGAACGGCAGCATCGCGCGGACGGAGTTCAGATCGGAATCATGAACTGCCGTTGCGCCGCGCAGGTGACGCTTGTTCTTCGTGGTTTTCTTGGTCAGGATGTGACGCTTGAAGGCTTGACCGCGCTTGACGGTACCGCCCGGACGCACCACGAAGCGCTTTGCAGCACTCTTCTTGGTCTTCATCTTAGGCATGACGAACAACTCCAGTTTATTAGATGGCGATGGGTGTGCGGTTGGCTTGCGCCCTTGACCCGCCCTTCGAAACCCAGTCCACTTGTGTACGGCAACCGCTTGCGCAGCCGCCGTCATTGTTGGCACGCCGCCCTGACCGGGCCACGCGCCGAACCACTTCGAACCTGCGCGCGAAGCGCGCGGGCTCGTTACTTCTTTTTCTTCGGCGAGAGCACCATGATCATCTGGCGCCCTTCCATCTTCGGCATCTGCTCGACCTGGCCGACTTCCTCGAGATCCGTGCGCAGACGCTCAAGCATCCGCATGCCGATCTCTTGGTGAGCCATTTCACGGCCGCGGAAACGCAACGTGATCTTCGTCTTGTCGCCTTCCTCAAGGAAGCGCACGAGGTTGCGGAGCTTGACGTTGTAATCCCCGTCATCGGTACCCGGGCGGAACTTGACTTCCTTCACCTGGATGACCTTCTGCTTCAGCTTTGCTTCGTGCTGCTTCTTCGACTCCTGATACTTGAACTTGCCGTAATCCATCAGGCGGCAGACCGGCGGAACCGCTTGCGGCGCGATTTCCACCAGATCGACATCAAGTTCTTCCGATTTACGGAAAGCATCAAGGAGTTTTACGATACCGAGCGGTTCGTTCTCGAGCCCGACCAGACGCACTTCCGGCGCAGTGATTTCACCGTTGATGCGATGCGACGACTTATCAGTAGCGATGTTACGTTTCCTCTAAAAATTAAAAAAACGAGCCGCGCTGCCAGGGCGGTTACTTGAACGAGCGCAGGTCTTCCTGCAGACGCTCAACGAAGGCTTCGACCGGCATCACGCCAAGATCGACGCCGCCACGGGCACGCACGGCTACCGTTTGCGCATCACGCTCCTTATCGCCCACGACGAGGAGATAAGGCACCTTTTCCAGCGTGTGCTCGCGTATTTTATAGCTAATCTTCTCGTTACGCAAATCGGCCGCCACTCTAACCCCTTGTTTTTGCAACGATTGGGCCAGAGATTGTGCATATTCGGCCTGACTTTCGGCGATATTGAGCACAACTGCCTGGAACGGCGCGAGCCAAGCCGGCATCGCACCAGCGTGGTGCTCGATCAAAATACCAAGGAAACGCTCCATCGAACCGACGATCGCACGGTGCAGCATCACCGGACGGCGACGGCTGCTGTCATCCGCGACATACTCGGCGCCGAGGCGCTCCGGCAGCACCATGTCGAGCTGCAGCGTGCCGCACTGCCACGAACGGCCGAGCGCATCCTTGATGTGGTACTCGATCTTCGGGCCGTAGAACGCGCCTTCGCCCGGCAGCTCTTCCCACGTGAGACCGCAGGCCGTCAGCGCATCGCGCAGACCCTGCTCGGCACGATCCCAGGTTTCGTCCGTACCCGCGCGCTGGTCGGGACGCAGCGACAGCTTGATGTCGATATGCTCGAAGCCGAAATCCTTGTACACACTCATCGCGAGCGTGTTGAACGCGATCGACTCGGAGATGAACTGCTCTTCCGTACAGAAGATGTGCGCATCGTCCTGCACGAAGCCGCGCACGCGCATCAGGCCGTGCAGCGCGCCCGACGCTTCGTTGCGGTGGCACGAGCCGAATTCCGCATAACGCAGCGGCAGGTCGCGGTACGAGCGCAGGCCGTGCTTGAACACCTGGACGTGCCCCGGACAGTTCATCGGCTTGATCGCGTAGTCGCGCTTCTCCGACTCCGTCGTGAACATGTTCTCGCGGTAGTTCTGCCAGTGGCCCGACGCTTCCCACAGCGAGCGGTCCATGATCATCGGCGTCTTGATCTCGAGGTAGCCGGCTTCGTTCACGCGGCGGCGCATGTACTGCTCGACCTGCTGCCACAGCGCCCAGCCCTTCGGATGCCAGAACACCATGCCCGGCGACTCTTCCTGCATGTGGAACAGGTCGAGCTGCTTGCCCAGCTTGCGGTGGTCGCGCTTTTCCGCTTCCTCGAGCATGTGCAGGTACTGGTCCTGGTCTTCCTTCTTCGTCCAGGCCGTGCCGTAGATGCGCTGCAGCTGCTCGTTCTTCGAGTCGCCGCGCCAGTACGCACCCGCGACCTTCATCAGCTTGAAGACCTTCAGCTTGCCGGTGGACGGCACGTGCGGGCCGCGGCACAGATCGGTAAAGCCGCCATGCGAATACAGCTTGATTTCGTCGCTTTGCGGAATCGATTCGATGATCTCGGCCTTGTACTTCTCGCCGATGCTGCGGAAGTAGCCCGCCGCTTCGTCGCGCGACACGACACGGCGCGTCACGGGCTCGTCCTTCTTCACGAGCTCCTGCATGCGCTTTTCGATCTTCTCCAGATCTTCAGGCGTAAACGGACGGTTGTACGAGAAGTCGTAATAGAAGCCGTTGTCGATCACCGGACCGATCGTCACCTGCGCGTCCGGATACAGTTCCTTCACCGCATACGCGAGCAAGTGCGCCGTCGAGTGGCGGATGATGTCGAGGCCATCGGCATCCTTGTCCGTCACGATCGCAAGCGACGCATCGCGGTCGATCACGGCCGACGTATCGACGAGCTCGCCATCGAGCTTGCC
Organism: Burkholderia sp. Ac-20349; assembly: GCF_017104865.1. NCBI lineage: Bacteria > Pseudomonadati > Pseudomonadota > Betaproteobacteria > Burkholderiales > Burkholderiaceae > Burkholderia > Burkholderia sp. Ac-20349. Next base: position 18,512 of record NZ_JAAGPM010000084.1, on the reverse strand, counting down.
ACCAAGCGCAGCCTTCGCAAGGCCGGGACCGATCGAGGCTGCAACCTCGGCAACTGTCACCGGATGCTCGTATTGTCGAACTGAGCCGTCAGGCAAGCGTATCGAAACCATAGCAATCTCCGTGATGCCGACAGTGGGCGGCAGACCAGGTACGCGATTCAAAAATCACGCGGGAAAATTTCGCGACAAAAAAAATGCGGCCCCGCTTTCGAGGGGCCGCATTCGATACTTCACTCAAACTGAAAGGGCGAAAGGGTTCCTCGACTAGCGTCGCTCCGAAAAGGTTTCGGTCAACGTTCGCGGTGTCATAACCGTATTCGCCTTGTTCGCGTTGAGTTATTTGCTGCATCGAACACCCGGAGACCGGGCATTCTCAATTCGTTGGTAGGCTCGATTGGACTCGAACCAACGACCCCCACCATGTCAAGGTGGTGCTCTAACCAGCTGAGCTACGAGCCTAGTGAAGCTAAGATTATATGGAGCCGTTACCCGCTTGGCAAGTATTTTTATGCGGTCGCAGCAAAATAACGGTGCTCGAACCCCACATCACGCCTTCCGCCCGGCCCGCACAACACCCTGTATCTCACCGAGCAGCGTGCACGCGCGCTGCACCTGCGCCGAATTCGACACCTCGACCGTGAACTGCATGAATGCCGCATTGCGGCGACTCTGCGTCTTCACGCCCACCACGTTCATCTTCTCGCGCGCGAACACTTCGGAGATATCGCGCAGCAACCCTTGCCGGTCGCTCGCCTCGATCATCAGGTCGACCGGATAGACGGACGCACCGCGCCCGCCGAGCACGTCGGCCGACCAGGTCGTCTGCAGCACGCGCTCCGGCGCGCGCTCGACCATCCGGCGGAACGTCGGGCAATCGGTGCGATGGATCGACATGCCCTTGCCGCGCGTGACGAAACCACTGATCGGATCGGGCGGCGCCGGACGGCAGCAGCGCGCGAGCTGGGTCAGCAGTGCATCGACGCCCACGACCAGCACACCGGTCGACGCGCCGTGCGCGACGCTCGCGCCGCTGCTGCGCTTCTCGAAATCGGCAGGCGCTTCGGGCGCCGGTTCGGGCGGCGGCGCATCGGACAGCGCGTGCTCGACATTGCGCAGGCTGAACTCTTCCTTGCCGACGACCGAGAACAGCTCCTCGGGCGACTTGAAGCCGAGCTTCGCCGCGAGGTTGTCCAGATTGACCGACGTCTTGCCCTCGCGTTGCAGCGTCTTTTCGACGAGCGCGCGGCCGTGCGAGACGTTTTCTTCCTGCTCGATCGAGTTGAACCACGCACGCACCTTCTGCCGCGCGCGCGGGCTCTTCATATAGCCGAGCTGCAGGTTCAGCCAGTCGCGCGACGGCCCGCCCTCCTTCACCGCGACGATCTCGACCGTTTGACCGTTGGCAAGCGGCGTGTTGAGCGGCACCATCGCGCCGTCGACGCGCGCGCCACGGCAGCGATGGCCGAGTTCGCTGTGCAGGTGGTACGCGAAATCGACCGGCGTCGCGCCCTGCGGCAACGCGATCACGCGCGCCTGCGGCGTCAGCACGTAGATGTGGTCGTCGTCGAGCGACGTCTCGCGCAATTGCGCCCACGCCTTGTCGCCCGACTTTTCCGCGCCGTCCTCGACGTCATCCTTCCACGCGAGCAACTGGCGCAGCCATGCGATCTTCTCGTCGTACTTGTCGCTCGCCGAGAACTGGCCGCCGTAGCCGCGCGCGCCGGCCTCCTTGTAGCGCCAGTGCGCAGCGACGCCGTACTCGGCGAAACGGTGCATCTCCTGCGTGCGGATCTGCACTTCGAACGCACGGCCGTCGTCGCCGATCACGACCGTGTGCAGCGACTTGTAGCCGTTCGGCTTCGGCCGCGAAATGTAGTCGTCGAATTCCTTCGGCACCGGCTGCCACAGGTGATGCACGATGCCGAGCACCGCGTAGCAATCCTTGATGTCCGGCACGATCACGCGAAACGCGCGCACGTCGTACAGCTCGGAGAAATCGAGCTCCTTGCCGCGCATCTTGCGCCAGATGCTGTAGATATGCTTCGGCCGGCCACTCACGTCAGCCTGGATGTGCGCGTCCGCCAGCTCTTGCCGCAACCGGTCGATCGCCTGCGTGACGTACGCTTCGCGCTCGACGCGCTTCTCGTCGAGCAGCTTCGCGATCCGCTTGTAGGTGACGGGATCCTCGAAGCGGAACGCGAGATCCTCGAGCTCCCACTTCAGTTGCCAGATACCGAGACGGTTCGCGAGCGGCGCATAGATCTCGAGTGTCTCGCGCGCGACATCGGGCGGCGGATCGATCTTCGCGGCCGCGTAGTAGCGCAGCGACTGCAAGCGCGACGCGAGCCGGATCAGCACCACGCGGATGTCTTGCGCGAACGCAAGCAGCATCTTGCGCAGCGCCTCGATCTGCGTACGCCGCTCTTCCGCCGTGTCGCGCCCCGCGTCGGGCACCGCGTTCTGCGCGGCACGCAGGCTGACGGTGCCGAGCCGCAACAGCTTGCGCACGTCGGACACGAGCCGCGCCACTTCATCGCCGAAACGCTCGGTGAGTTCGCGCTCGGGGTCGCTCAGGTGCGGCGTCAGCACGAACAGCGCGGCCGCCTGCATCGCGGGCGGATCGACGTTCAGCGTGCGCATGATCGACGCCGTGCCCGCCGAGTGATCGGCGAGCAGTTCACCCGACGACAGGCGCACGTCGCCGGCCCGCTCGCGCACGAACGCGAGCACGTCGTCGAACGACGGCGCCGCGACGGGGGAAGCGGAAACGGACTCGGTCATTGCTCGGCCTGGCGGAATGCGGTCATCGTCGGATTACGTTCAGCTCAGCTCCGCTGCGCGGCGACCACCACGATCTCGACGAGCAGCGCGGGATCCGCGAGCTTCGCCTCGACGGTGGCGCGCGGCGGCGTGTTGCCCTGCGCGACCCATGCATCCCACTCCGCGTTCATGCCGTCGAAGTTGGCCAGATCCGAGATGTAGATCTGCACGGACAGCAGATGCGCCTTGTCGCTGTTCGCTTCGGCGAGCAGGCGGTCGATGTGGCCGAGCACTTCGCGCGTCTGGCCCTTGATGTCCTGCGTGGTGTCTTCGGCGATCTGGCCGGCCAGATACACGGTACCGTTGTGGATCGCGGTTTCGGAGAGACGGGCCCCGACGTGATGACGAATGACTGCCATGGAATGTTCCGGTCGTTTGATGAATGAGTGAAGCGTTCGGCGACGACGCGGCCCGCGCGCCGTCGAACCGCATATTATGACGCGTTTATGCGCCGGTTTCGACGAAAAACCGTCGTGCGAGCGCGATCTGGTCGGCATTCAGGAACGCCGGCGCATGCCCGGTGCCGGGAATTTCCGCCTGCGTCACGTGGCGGCCGCGCTGCACCATCTCGGCGACGGTCTCGCGCGACAACAGATCCGACTCGGCACCGCGCACGACCAGCAGCGACGCTTCGGTCGTCTCGATCGCACGCCACAGTGCAGCCTCGCCGAGCGCCGCGAGTTCGGGCGTCGTCATCTTGAACGGTTCGGCGATGCGCGGATCGTAGCGCATCGTCCAGTCGCCTTCGGGCAACTGACGTAGCAGCGGCGCGTTGATCTCGCGCCACTCGTCGCCGGTCAGCGCGCCGAACGGCAGCGACAGCGACGTCAGGTAGTCGATGCCTTCCTGCTCGGTCGCGAAGCGCGGCTGCACGCCGAGATACTCGCCGATGCGCGTGAGCGAATCGGGTTCGATGCGCGGGCCGACGTCGTTGACGATCATCCGGCGCACCGGCGTATCGGGCAGCCCCGCGAGCGCCATGCCGATCAGGCCGCCCATCGACGTGCCGAACCAGTCGACCGATTCGGCGCCGGTGCGCGCGATCAGCGTCACCATGTCGGCCACATATTGCGGAATCGCATAGAGCCGCGGATCGGCGAGCCAGTCGGAGCGACCGCGCCCGACGACGTCGGGGCACACGACGCGATACGTATCGGACAGCGCCGCGGCGAGCCGGTCGAAATCGCGCCCCGAGCGGGTCAGCCCGTGCACGCAGACCAGCACGCGCGGATTGGCGGGGTCGCCCCATTCGGTATAGGCGACGTGGTGAAGGCCGGCCGCGCTCGCGCACTGCACGCGCCGCTGGCGGGGGATCGAGGAATTCACGGGAGAAGTGGGCATCGGAGGCATCCTGTCGAACGGTGCGGTGCGACGCGATGACGTGCGCCGGCCCGGCCCGAAGGGTGGGCGGGGACGCAACCGATTGTAAACCCGTTCCGGATCACGAGTCGGTTCATCGCGCCCGCAGGCGTTCGAGTCGGGCGTCGCACTTCATGCTCGGCGGAGTAGAAAGAAACCGGCGGGCGGCGACACGCTGCCCCCCTCGCCTCCCGCCGTGCCTCGCCCATGCCGTCGCGAGCGGCGCTTCCGCCAAGCGGTCGCGCGGCCAGCCCCGACGGCTCGGCACCGCGGCGCCGGCCGGCGTGTTACGGAAGCCGAACTGCGGCGTACCGATCGCGAAACCGACAGGAACAAGATTGCGCGGCTGCAGGCACGGCGCCGCGAACGCACCACCCTTGCGCCGGCTTGTCATGGCCGGAGCGTCCTGGCTACTTCATCTTCACTTCTGCACGACCGCGCCGATGCTCGCGCCGACCACGCACAGCGTCCCGGCAATCTGCAGCGCCCCCATCGGCTGCGCCAGTACGACGAAGCCGATCGCCGCCGCGATCGCGGGCTCGGCGCTCATCAGAATGCCGAATGCCGACGCACTCATCCCCCGCAGCGCGATCAGTTCCAGCACATACGGGAACAGCGGGACCAGCACCGCCAGATACGCGGCATCGACCAGTTGCCCGGCCGGCAGATGGCCGCCGCTTTGCGCGAGCCCGAACGGCGTCGTCACGAGCGCGGCCACGATCAGCGACGTGGCGAGTCCCTGCAATCCGTCGAACAGCGTACCGACGCGCTTCATCAGCAGGATGTACGCGGCCCAGCCGAGCGCCGAGCCGACCGGAAAGATCAGCGCGGCCGGCGTCGCCACCCACATGCCGTCCTGCCGCGCGAGCAGCAGCACGCCCGTCAGCGCAAGCACCGGCCACACCAGCATCGCCGGCTTGCGCACGCCGAACGTGGCGACCGCCAACGGCCCGAGGAAGTTGATCGCAACGGCCAGCCCGAGCGGCACGCGCCTGACCGCCGCGAAAAAGCACAGCGTCATCGCGGCCATCGCACCGCCGAGCGCGATCGCGGCAATCCAGCGCTGCCGGGAATACGTATGGAGCGGCGGCCGCACGACGATCGCCAGCGCGAGTGCGGCGAAGCAAAGCCGCAACCAGGTCGTGCTGACCGTGCCGTACTCGATCGTCGCCGGCCGCGACAGCGCGGCACCGAGTTGCACACTGCACATCGACGCAACGGCAAGCAACGGCGCGACCGCATGCGCAAATGACGGGGCCGCGCGCTCGGCGCCATTCGGTCGTGCGGTGCTCAATTCGTCGCTCATTCGGTCGCTCCAGATCGTTGACACGACGATGCTAACCGCGGTCGCACGCTTGATATAAGCTGATAATTCTTATGCCCGCATCAGGAAAATTGATGATCCGCGATCTCGACAGCACACTGCTGCGCACGTTCGTGACGGTGGTCGAAACAGGCAGCGTCAGCGATGCGGCGACGGCGCTGCATCGCACGCAGGCAGCCGTCAGCATGGCGCTGCGCCGACTCGAGGACGAAGTCGGCCAGCGCCTGCTCGAACGCTCGTCGCGCGGCGTGAAGCCGACGGCGGCCGGCAGCGTGCTGCTGCCCTATGCGCACCGGTTGCTCGACGTCGGGCTCGCCGCGCGCGCCGCGCTCAATGCCGGTGACATCTCGGGCACCGTCCGGCTCGGCATCCTCGAGGACATCGCCGTGGGCCATCTGCCGCATGCGCTGCGGCAGTTCGCGGCAGCGTTTCCGCGCGTCGCGCTCGAGATCGTCGTCGATTCGAGCCCCTCGCTGTCGCAGCGGCTTGCGACCCATACGCTCGACTTCGTCATCGGCGACCCCGCGCTGATCCGGGCCGAACCGCTCGCCACCTGGCGGCATCCGCTTCGCTGGGCCGCCGCGCGTGCGCAGAACGCGCTGCCGCGCGACGAACCGTTGCCGATCGTCGCATTCGGCGGCACGTGCCCGTGGCAGGAGAAACTGTTCACGGCGCTGCGTGAAGCCGGCCTCGCGTGGCGCGTCGTCTGCACGAGCACGAGCCTGTCCGCCATCCAGTCGGCGGTCGAAGCCGGCCTCGGCGTCGCAGTGCTGCTCGACCGGAACGTGCGCGCCGACACGATGCGCGTGCTCGACCCGCAGGCCGCCGGGCTCCCCACACCGCCTGCCGCGGACTTCGGTTTGTTCAGCCATGCGGATGCCGGCGACCGCACGTCGGCGGCCGCCACGCTGCAGCGCTTCCTGTTTCATGCGTTGCAGCTCGGCTCGCCTGACGCCGACGACGACACGCCGGCAACCGGGTGCAGCGTCGCCTCGTTGCGGGTCGCCGTCTGACGCGTCCGCCGCCACCTCCGGAGCGCCACTGCGGCGGCCCGGAAACGAAAACGCCCCGCATGCCTGCCGGCATGCGGGGCGAATCGCTTCGCGCCGAAAAACTCAGCCCACCGCGCTCACGTCGAGCGGTGCGCCCGTCTTCGCCTTGATCTCGTCTGCGCTCACGCCGTCGGCGAGTTCGAGGACCTTCAGGCCGTTCGGCGTCACTTCGATCACGCCGAGATCGGTGATGATCAGGTCGACCACGCCGACACCCGTCAACGGCAGGTTGCATTCCTCGAGGATCTTGTGCTGGTCGCCCTTCGCGACATGCTCCATCAGCACGACGACGCGCTTCACGCCGGCGACGAGATCCATTGCGCCGCCCATCCCCTTGATCATCTTGCCGGGGATCATCCAGTTCGCGAGGTCGCCCTGCTTGCTGACCTGCATCGCGCCGAGGATCGCGAGGTTGATGTGGCCGCCGCGGATCATCGCGAACGAATCGGCCGACGAGAAGATCGACGAGCCCGGCAGCGTCGTGACGGTCTGCTTGCCGGCGTTGATGAGATCGGCGTCGACTTCGTCTTCGGTCGGCGACGGACCGATGCCGAGCAGGCCGTTCTCCGATTGCAGCCACACCTCGACGCCTTCCGGCACGTGGTTGGCAACGAGCGTCGGCAGGCCGATGCCGAGGTTCACGTAGAAGCCGTCCTGCAGTTCCTTCGCCGCGCGCGCGGCCATCTGGTCACGATTCCAGGCCATGTCAGTCTCCTTTCGCGCGTACGACGCGTTGTTCGATGCGTTTTTCGGGCGTCGCGTTCAGCACGATGCGCTGCACGAAAATCCCCGGCGTGTGGACGTGGTCCGGATCGAGCTCGCCGTTCTCGACGATCTCCTCGACCTCCGCAACGGTAATCTTGCCGGCCATCGCGCACATCGGGTTGAAGTTGCGCGCGGTGCGGCGAAAGATCAGGTTGCCGGACTTGTCGGCCTTCCACGCCTTCACGAGCGCGACATCGGCCGTCAGCGACGGCTCGAGCACGTAGTGGCGATCGCCGAACTGGCGCGTTTCCTTGCCTTCCGCGATCACGGTGCCGTAACCCGTGTTCGTGAAGAACGCCGGGATGCCTGCACCGCCCGCGCGCAGCTTTTCGGCCAGCGTGCCCTGCGGCGTGAATTCGAGCTCGAGTTCGCCGGCCAGGTACTGGCGCTCGAACTCCTTGTTCTCGCCGACGTACGACGAGATCATCTTCTTGATCTGGCGCGTTTCCAGCAACAGGCCGAGGCCGAAGCCGTCGACGCCCGCGTTGTTGCTGATGCAGGTGATGCCCTTGACGGCCGAATCGCGCAATGCCGCGATCAGCGCCTCCGGAATCCCGCACAGGCCGAAGCCGCCCACCGCGAAGGTCTGCCCGTCACGGACGATCCCTTCCAGCGCGGCAGCCGCGCTTGGATAGACTTTGTTCATCTGTTGTCCCTTCCTCTATGGAAACCAGCGAAACCGGTTCACGCGCCCACGTGGCCCGCAAGCCCGCCGCATCATTCTATGCATGCACGGCAATGCCTGCGTCGAGGCGCGCTGTTTTTATGTCGCAGCCAACCGCCGCGAGATGCCTGAAAGGGTACGATGCGGCGCGGATGCGGCACAATACGCAAAAATACATAAGCATTTGCCATCGCCTGCCCGCGTCCATGACCGCCCTCGATTACCAGACCGCCTTCCACCTTGCGCCGCTCGGCCTCGTCCTGTCGCGCGACCGCGTGATCGAGGACTGCAACGACGCGCTCGCGTCGATCTTCCGCTGCGTGCGGGCCGACCTGATCGGGAAATCGTACGAGGTGCTCTACCCGTCGACGGACGAATTCCAGCGAATCGGCGAACGCATCGCGCGCGTGATGGCCGCGAACGGCATCTACTCGGATGACAGAATCATGAAGCGCGCGGATGGCGAGCTGTTCTGGTGCCACGTGACGGGCCGCGCACTCGACCGCACCGCGCCGCTCGCGGCAGGCGTCTGGACCTTCGAGGACTTGAGTGCGACGCGCCGGGTCGCCGTGGAACTGACCCCGCGCGAGCGCGAGATCGCCGCGCAGCTCGCGACCGGCAAGACCAGCAAGCAGATCGGACGCGTGCTCGACATCAGCTCGCGCACGGTCGACATCTACCGCGCGCGGCTGATGCGCAAGTACGGGACCAACAATACGCCGGAACTGCTGCAGCGCCTGCTCGGGCAGTGAATGACGGCTCCCGGATGACAATCGGCCGCGCATGGCGGCCGATTCGGGAAACAACGGACATGGCGGGCCGCCGGCGCCCTGGCGCCGGCCTCGCCGTATCGACGTTCAGCCGACCTTCGTCGCGAGCGCACGCTCGATCGTGTCGCGCAGCAACTGGGGCAGCGGCACCGACTTGCCGAGCGCGTAGTCGACCCACACGCAGCGCGCGTTGCCGCGCGCATAGACATGCTGCGGATCGTCGGCGCGCGTCAGCTCGAAACCCGTGTCGAAGCTGCTACGACCGGGTTTCGCAGCCGACATCTTCGCGATCACGTCGCCCGGATAGTGCAACTGCTTCAGAAACTCCATCGATGCCGTGACGATGACGGGCCCCTGCCCCTCGCCGTTGCCGCCGGCAATGCCGAGCTCCTCGAACCACGAGATCCGCGCCTGCTCCATGTAGCGGAAATAGACCGTGTTGTTCACATGACCGAACGCATCCATGTCGCCCCAGCGGATCGGCATCGACATCTCAAAAACGGGGGAATAATCGCTCATTGCAGCCTTCTTTGTTGCTGAATGTCATCCGCTCAGGCGAGGCCGAAGCCGTCGTCGGCGGAGATAATCGAGCCATTGATGAACTGCGACTCGTCGGCCGCGAGCAGCAACAACAGCCCGTCGAGATCCTGCGGCTTGCCGACGCGCCGGCGCGGCAGCATCGACTGCAGCTTCTGGCCCTGCTCGGTTTCCCACAGGTAATGATTGATTTCGGTATCGATATAGCCCGGACAGATCGCGTTGACGTTGATCCCGTGGCGCCCCCACTCGAGCGCCATCGCACGCGTCATCTGCACGACCGCGGCCTTGCTCATCGCGTACAGCCCGATCTGCGGGAACACGCGCAGCCCGGCCACCGACGCGATGTTGATGATCCGGCACGGCGGCTTGCCGTTGCCGCTTCCGTTCGCGCGCATGATCATTCGCTTCGCGACTTCCTGCGCGACGAAAAACGCGCCGCGCGTGTTGGTGTCGAATACGAACTCGAAATCGGCCGGCGTCACGTCGACGAGCTTCTGCATCGTCGACACGCCCGAGTTGTTCACGAGGATGTCGATCGTGCCGGCCTCGGTCTCCGCGTGCGCGACCGCCGCCTTGATGCTCTGGACGTCGGTGACGTCGAGCGACACGACGTGCGCGGCGCCGCCCGCCGCCTCGATCTCGGCACGCAGTTCCTTCAGGCGCTCGACACGACGGCTTGCGAGCACGACCTTCGCGCCGGCCTGCGACAGCACCTGTGCAAAGCGCTGCCCGAGGCCGCTCGACGCGCCCGTGACCAGCGCAACCTTGCCTTCCAGATTGATCGACCGACCCATTTGCACTTCCCCTTTCGATGTCGTTTCGCCGCCACGGACAGTACGGCCCGAACGGCATTACCCTAGCACGAAAATAGAACGATCGTGCTAATCTAGCCGCATGCTGTTGCGGCAAGCGTTTCGTTTCGCAGACAATACGCTCCCGAATAAAAGCATTCTAACGGTTAGAGGAACGCCCATGACCCCCGCAAGCCTCATCGAGCAGTACGGCCCGCGCGAATCGATGGAATACGACGTCGTGATCGTCGGCGGCGGCCCCGCCGGGCTGTCGGCAGCGATCCGGCTCAAGCAACTGGCCGCCGAGAAAGGCACCGAGATCGGCGTGTGCGTGCTCGAGAAGGGTTCCGAGATCGGCGCGCACATCCTGTCGGGCGCGGTGATGGATCCGCGCGCGATCAACGAACTGTTCCCCGACTGGAAGGAACGCGGTGCACCGCTCGACGTCGAGGTGACGGAAGACCGCTTCCTGTTCCTGTCCGAGAAGAGCGCCGTCACCACGCCGAACTGGGCGCTGCCCGCCAACTTCCAGAACCACGGCAACTACGTGATTTCGCTGGGCAACGTCACGCGCTGGCTTGGGGCACAGGCCGAGGCCCTGGGCGTCGAGATCTTCCCCGGTTTCCCGGCCGCCGAGATCCTGTACAACAACGACGGCTCCGTGAAGGGCGTCGCGACCGGCAACATGGGCGTGGGCAAGGACGGCGAGCCGACCGAGAACTTCCAGCTCGGCATGGAACTGCACGCGAAGTACACGCTGTTCGCCGAAGGCTGCCGCGGCCACCTGGGCCGCCAGCTGATCTCGAAGTTCAAGCTCGACGCGAACGCGGATCCGCAGGCCTACGGGATCGGCATCAAGGAGCTGTGGGAGATCGACCCGGCCAAGCACAAGCCGGGCCTCGTGATCCACACGGCCGGCTGGCCGCTGAAGTCCGATACGTACGGCGGCTCGTTCCTGTATCACATGGACAACAACCAGGTGGTGGTCGGCTTCGTGGTCGGCCTCGGCTACACGAACCCGTACCTGTCACCGTTCGAGGAATTCCAGCGCTACAAGACGCACCCGTCGATCCGTGCGTTCCTGGAAGGCGGCAAGCGTGTGTCGTACGGCGCGCGCGCGATCACCGCGGGCGGGCTGCTGTCGCTGCCGAAGACGGTGTTTCCGGGCGGCGCGCTGATCGGCGACGACGCAGGCTTCCTGAACGCATCGCGGATCAAGGGCAGCCACGCGGCGATCAAGACCGGCATGCTCGCGGCCGACGCCGCATTCGACGCAGTGCAGGCCGGCCGCCAGAGCGACGAGCTCAACGCGTACCCGGACGCCTTCAAGCAGTCGTGGCTGTACACGGAGCTGTACCGTGCGCGCAACTTCAAGCAGTGGATGGCGAAGGGGCTGTATCTCGGCACGCTGATGGTCGGGCTCGAACAGAAGGTGATGGGCGGCAACGTGCCGTGGACGCTGCACCATAAGCATGCCGATCACGAGATGCTGAAGCCGGCGTCGCAATGCCAGCCGATCGAGTATCCGAAGCCGGACGGCAAGCTGACGTTCGACCGGCTGTCGTCGGTGTTCATCTCGAACACGAACCACGAGGAGAACCAGCCGGCGCACCTGACGCTGAAGGATGCGAGCGTGCCGGTGAACGTGAACCTGCGTACGTACGCGGGGCCGGAGGGGCGCTTCTGCCCGGCGGCCGTGTACGAATTCGTGAAGAACGACGACGGCAGCGATCGCCTGGTGATCAACGCGCAGAACTGCGTGCACTGCAAGACCTGCGACATCAAGGACCCGACGCAGAACATCGTGTGGGTCACGCCGGAAGGCGGCGGCGGGCCGAACTACCCGAACATGTAATTGCCGAAGCGCGCCGCCACGAGCGGCGCGTTTTTTTGGCTGCCGCAAACGAAACGGGGCGCTGCTTCAAGCAGCGCCCCGTTTTGCATACTCCGCACCCCTGCCGGGCGAGACGCGCTGCGCCGCGCCCGCTTGTGTCAGGTCGCGCTGCCCGCGATCTTCGGCGTCGGCGTCTCGACGTCCCCGCACTGCGCGCGATGGCGCAGCGCATGATCGATCAGCACCAGCGCGAGCATCGACTCCGCGATCGGCGTCGCACGAATGCCGACGCACGGGTCGTGGCGGCCGAACGTTTCCACCGTCGCCTCGTCGCCCGCCTTCGTGATCGAACGGCGCGGCGTGCGGATGCTCGACGTCGGCTTGATCGCGATCGACACGGTGATGTCCTGCCCCGTCGAAATCCCGCCGAGCACGCCACCCGCATGGTTGCCGACGAAACCGCCCGGCGTCAGCTCGTCGCCATGCACCGAGCCGCGCTGCGCGACGCTGTCGAAACCCGCGCCGATCTCGACGCCCTTCACCGCGTTGATGCTCATCATCGCCTTGGCGATGTCCGCATCGAGACGGTCGAACACCGGCTCGCCCCAACCGACCGGCACGCCCGACGCGACGACGTCGATGCGCGCGCCGATCGAATCCCCGTCCTTGCGCAGCGCATCCATGTACGCCTCGAGCTCCGGCACGACTGCCGCATTCGGCGAGAAGAACGGATTCTCGTGCACGTGCGACCAGTCGACGAACGGCACGTCGATCTCGCCAAGGCCGCTCATGTAGCCGCGCACCTCGACACCGAAGCGCTCGCGCAGCCACTTCTTCGCGACCGCGCCCGCACCGACGATCGGCGCGGTCAGGCGTGCGGACGAGCGGCCGCCGCCGCGGTAGTCGCGGATGCCGTATTTCTGCCAGTAGGTGTAGTCGGCGTGGCCGGGACGGAATGTCTCGACGATGTTGCCGTAGTCCTTGCTGCGCTGGTCGGTGTTGCGGATCAGCAGCGCGATCGGCGTACCGGTCGTCACGCCTTCGAACACGCCCGACAGGATCTCGACCTCGTCGGCCTCCTGTCGCTGCGTCACGTGACGCGACGTGCCGGGCTTGCGGCGATCGAGCTCGATCTGGATGTCGGCTTCGGTCAGCCCCATTCCCGGCGGGCAGCCGTCGATCACGCAGCCGATCGCGGGACCGTGCGATTCGCCGAAGGTCGTGACAGTGAAAAGCGTGCCGAGGGTATTGCCGGACATGATGGAACCGCCCAATGAGAAATGCGCAAACCGATGCGCTGCCAGGGCCGCAGGCAGGCCGATCGTTCGCCGGTCGAGAAAAAGAGGTAAACCGCTATTATGCCAGCCGTCCCGGGCCCGCGGGTCGTGTGAACCGTTCAGACCACACGGACCGGCCACGGACACGGCCCGGCGCAATGGTCGGCGATCCGCGCCGTTCCGTTCGAACGGGCCGTTCGCATGCGGCGGCGCGACCCGGCACGATCCTGCCGGGCCCGCCCCGCCCGCCTACTTCCGCGCGCCGCGCAGTTCGGTGACCGCAGCCTGCAGCGACTCGGGCGTCGCGACCGACGCCGGGATCGGCTCGCCGACCGCCAGCGTCAGCCGGCTCATCACGCCGCGCTTGATCGGCCGCGGCATCCGCGCATCGGAATGCCGCGAAAAATAGCTGCCCCACAGCCCGCGCAGCGCCATCGGAATCACGGGCGCCGGCGTGCGGCTCAGGATCTCCGTGATGCCGTGGTGGAACGTGTTGATGTCGCCCGTCTTCGTAAGCTTGCCTTCGGGGAAGATGCACACGAGTTCGCCTTCCTTCAGCGCAGCCTCGCAGGCGTCGTACGCGCGCGCGAGCATCGCGGGATCTTCGTGACGCGGCGCGATCGGGATCGCCTTCGCATGCCGGAACACCCAGCTCGCGAAGCGCGTCTTGAAGATCCGGTGATCCATCACGAAACGGATCGGGCGCGGGCTCGCGGCGGCCAGCACGAGCGCATCGACGTAGCTGACGTGGTTGCACACGAGCACGGCCGCCCCTTCCGCCGGAATCCGCTCCGCATGCACGAGGCGAATCCGGTAGAAGGTGTGCACGAGCACCCACGCAACGAAGCGCAGCAGGAACTCGGGCACGAGCAGATAGATATACGCGGCGACGATGACGTTCAGCAGCGCCGTGACGAGGAACAGCCCCGGGATGTCGACGCCGGCCTTGGTCAGCCCCATCGCCATCACGGCCGACAGGATCATGAACAGCGCGTTCAGGATGTTGTTCGCGGCGATGATCCGCGCACGGTGCGTGGGCGCGCTGCGGCTCTGGATCAGCGCGTACAACGGCACGCTGTAGAAGCCGCCGAACATCGCGAGCAGGAACAGGTCGGCGAGGATACGCCAGTGGCGCGCGCCCGCCAGGAACTCGCCGACCGACAGCAGGTGGCCGGGCGACGGCAGCGCGTGGCTCGCGAAATACAGCTCGATCGCGAACACGCTGATGCCGATCGAGCCGAGCGGCACGAGGCCGATCTCGACGCGCCGCTGCGACAACCGTTCGCACAGCAGCGAGCCGAGGCCGATGCCGACCGAGAACGTCGCGAGCAGGATCGTGACGACGTCGGGGCTCGCGGACAGCACGTCCTTCGCGAAATTGAAAAACGACGTGAGGAACGTCGCGCCGACGAACCACAGCCACGAGATGCCGAGCAGGCTCAGGAATACGGTGCGGTTCTGGCGCGCGAGGCCGAGGTTGCGCCAGGTCTCGCTGACCGGATTCCAGTTGATCACGAGATCGGGCTGCGGCGCCGGCGTGGACGGCACGCGCTGCGCGACGAGCCGCCCCGCGAGCGCGATGACGACGACGCTCGCCGCGAGCACGCGCTCGCCGCTGCCTTCGATGCCCGCCGCCGCGCCACCGATGATCGTGCCGATCAGGATCGCGATGAACGTGCCCATCTCGACGAGGCCGTTGCCGCCGACCAGCTCATGTTCGCCGAGATGTTGCGGCAGGTACGAATACTTGACGGGCCCGAACAGCGTCGAGTGCATGCCCATCATGAACGTGCACAGGTACAGCAGCGTCGCGCTGTGCGTGACGAAGCCGGCCGCGCCGACCAGCATCAGCGCGATCTCGAAGGTCTTCACGAAGCGCGTGAGGGTCGCCTTGTCGTACTTGTCGGCGATCTGGCCGGACGTCGCCGAGAACAGCACGAACGGCAGGATGAAGATCGCGGAAATCAGGAAGGCGGCCGTCTTCGCATCGACGCCGGAGAATCGCGCGGTGTGATAGGTGACGAGCGACGTGAAGCCGATCTTGAAGACGTTGTCGTTCAGCGCGCCGAGGAACTGGGTCGTGAAGAACGGCGCGAAACGGCGCTCGCGCAGCAGGTCGAACTGCGACGCGTGGGCGTGCTGGTCGTCACGCTGCCGGGAAGTGGCTTGCGTTTGATCGCTCATGCGGAATACGCGCGCGCCATCTGGGCGACGCTGCGCGGGCCTTGTGTGGTCGTTGAAAAAACGGCGGCGCAGGACAAGCCTGCGCCGCCGCGTGCCGGGTGGCGGCGCCCGCGCATGACGGCGACGGGCGCGGCGTGATTCACGATTTGTGCGCTTCGGCTTCCGATTCCGGCCAGTCGCGGATGTACGCCTTCAGCATCCGGTTCTCGAAGCTCTGCGCCTCGACGACCGTCTTCGCGACGTCGTAGAACGAAATGACGCCCATCAGCACCTTCTTGTCGAGCACCGGCATGTAGCGCGCGTGGCGCTCGAGCATCATCCGGCGCACTTCGTTGACGTCCGTTTCCGGCGTACACGTGAGCGGCTCGTCCATCACCTTGCGCACCTGCACGTCGCCGATCGCGCCGCCGTTCACATGCAGGCGCAGGATGATCTCGCGGAACGTCAGCATCCCGACGAGATCGCCGTACTCCATCACGACCAGCGAACCGATGTCGTGCTCGGCCATCGTATCGACCGCTTCGCGCAGCGGCATATCGGGCGTCACCGTAAACAGCGTGTTGCCCTTCACTTTCAGAATATCGCTGACGCGCATCGTAGTCCCCTCATGCTTGAATACAAAACCTCTTTCGATCCTATCGGAAAGCCTGTCAAAAGGAAAGCGCGAGCCCGCGCGGCGGGCCGCCCCCCGCTTGCGGAAGCGGGCCGCCGGCAGCACAATGGCCCCATGAACAGCGGCCCGAGGAGACGGCCATGGCGCATACGCATTCGGAGCAATTCGCCAGCTTCGCTGATTTCTACCCGTATTACCTGAATGAACACCAGAACCTGACCTCGCGGCGGCTGCACTTCATCGGCTCGCTCGGCGTGATCGGCTGCGTCGCGATGGCGATCGCGACCGGCGACTGGCTGTGGCTACCGGCAGCGGTCGTCTGCGGCTACGGGTTCGCGTGGGTCGGACACTTCTTCTTCGAGAAGAACCGACCGGCCACGTTCCGGCACCCGATCTACAGCCTGATGGGCGACTGGGTGATGTTCAAGGACATCTGCACCGGCAAGATCCCGCTGTAATGGCCGGGCGCCCCGCTCACGCGGGCCGCGGCGGCCGTGCATGCGGGTCGGACACGCCGCTCGGCGCCTGCCCCGGAACGCCCGTCGGCTGTGCGCCGGCGGGCCGGTGGGCGGCGATCAGCGACGCGAGCGACACGTCGAACCGGTCGCTCGACAGCACCGCGAGCAGCGCCGCGCCGTCGACATGGCTGCGGCGCCGCTGCAGCTGGTAAGTGAGTTCCGTGCGGTCGATCACCAGCACGTCGAACAGCTGCGCGAGCGTCAACTGCTCCGGATTCGCGAGCAGGATGTAGCGCAGCGTGGTCTCGCCACCGCCGTCGAGCCGCGCAATCCATTCCCGCTCCTCCATCGTCGTCAGCAAGCGCTGTGCGGTTTCCATGTCGCAGCGCAGCATGGCCGCGATCCGCATCGCCGTGTAGCCGCGCTTGCCGGCCGCACGCGCTTCGGCCAGCCGCGCGAGCATTTCCAGCGCGTCGAGCAGGTCGCTGCCCGGATAGTGGATGCGGTGGAACTGGCCAACGCGGATCGCCGGCAGTGCGGAGGCCACCATTGCGCCGAGCAGCGCGATGAACCAGCTCAGGTACACCCACAGCAGGAAGACGGGCAACGCGGCGAACGCGCCGTAGACCGCCGTATAGGTCGGAATGCGCCGCACGTAGTAGCCGAAGCCGCGCTTCGCGAGCTCGAACGCGACGGCCGCGAACAGCCCGCCGATCACCGCGTCGCGCCATGCGACCGTGCAGTTCGGCAGGTACACGTACAGCAGCGTGAACGCGAGCACCGTCAGCGGCAGCGACACGAGCGCGAGCAGCCACTCGACGATCGACGTCGACGGTGCGGCACCGGTAAATGCCAGCGACTGCGTGAACAGGTACGACGAGATCGACAGGCTCACGCCGAACAGCAGCGGGCCGAGCGTGATCAGCGCCCAGTACGCGAGCACGCGCTGCGCGAACGGCCGCGGCTTGCGCACCCGCCAGATCAGGTTGAAAGCCGACTCGATCGTCATCATCGTCATCACCGACGTGACGACGAGCACGATCAGGCCGGCCGTCGTCAGCCCCTTCGCCTTCGATGCGAACTGGTTCAGGTACTTGAAGATCTGGATGTTGAACTGCGCGGGCATCAGGTGATCCGCGAGGAACCCCTGCAGCGAGATCTGGAACGACGCGAACATCGGGAACGCGGTGAACAGCGCGAACGCGACCGTCACGAGCGGCACGAGTGCCAGCATCGTCGTGAACGTCAGGCTGCCCGCCACTTGCGGGATGCGATCCTCGGCGCTGCGCCGGGCCGCGAACTGCGCGAGGCGCTTGATGGTGTCGAGATCGACGCTCAACTTCGGCAAACGACTTCTCCTTCTTGATGCCGCGCGCCCGACGGCGCGCCGCCGCCGCGCTGCGCGACGGCTTCAGCCCCTATAATAGCCGCTCGATTCCAGCAGGGGCCGACTGCACCGGGCACGCGCGCGGCCGCACGCGGCTCCGTCGCCCATGAAAGACATCCTCGTCCTCTATTACAGCCGTCACGGCGCCACGCGCGATCTTGCGCTCGCGATCGCGAACGGCATCGACAGCGTACCGGGCATGCAGGCCCGCATCCGCACCGTGCCGCCCGTGTCGGCCGTTTGCGAAGCCACCGCTCCCGACATCCCCGCCGATGGCCCGCCGTACGCGGAACTGCGGGATCTCGAGGAATGCGCGGGCCTCGCGCTCGGCTCGCCGACCCGCTTCGGCAACATGGCCGCCTCGCTCAAGTATTTCCTCGACGGCACCACACCGCAATGGCTGTCGGGCGCGCTGACCGGCAAGCCGGCCAGCGTGTTCACGTCGACGGGCAGCCTGCACGGCGGCCAGGAATCGACGTTGCTGTCGATGATGCTGCCGCTGCTCCATCACGGGATGATGATCGTCGGGATCCCGTACACGGAATCCGCGCTCACCACGACGCGCACCGGCGGCACGCCGTACGGCGCGTCGCACGTCGCGCAACACGACCGCTCGGCAGCCGCCGGGCTGTCGGCGGACGAAAAGGCGCTCGCGGCCGCGCTCGGCGTGCGGC